>NZ_JBHXTO010000012.1:7460-122741 GCF_042677425.1 Streptomyces sp. NPDC127119
CAGGCTGTGGACCGCACGCCAGGAGGAGGTTGTCCTCCCAGCCCGAGGGGGTCCATTTGTCCAGCGGTTCCAGTGGTTCCAGCGCTTCCCTTTCGTCCGGTTCCAGCGGTTCCCGTCCGCTCCGCCGCCGGGTGATCGCGGGCGCCGCCGCATTCGCCGCCGCCGTCGCGCTCACCGCGTGCGGCGCCAAGACCGACGCCGCGGGCGGCTCGTCCGACCAGGCCGCGAAGGCCGACACGAGCGGCGACACCGTCAAGGTCGGCCTGCTCAACTCGCTCTCCGGCACCATGGCGATCAGCGAGGTGACCGTACGCGACTCGCTGAAACTGGCGATCGAGGAGATCAACGCCTCGGGCGGAGTGCTCGGCAAGCAGATCAAACCGGTCAGTGAGGACGGCGCCTCCGACTGGCCCACGTTCGCCGAGAAGGCGGCCAAGCTCATCAAGGAGGACCGGGTCGCGGCCACCTTCGGCTGCTGGACCTCCGCGAGCCGCAAAGCCGTGAAACCCGTCTTCGAGAAGAACAGGTCCCTGCTGTTCTATCCCGTGCAGTACGAGGGCCTTGAGGAGTCCCCGTACATCTTCTACACGGGGGCGACCACCAATCAGCAGATCGTCCCCGCGCTCGACTATCTCAAGAGCCGGGGCGAGAAGAGCATTTACCTCGTCGGCAGCGACTATGTCTTCCCGCGCACCGCCAACAAGATCATCAAGGCGTACGCCAAGGCCAACGGCATGAAGGTGCTCGGCGAGGACTACGCGCCGCTGGGCTCCACGGAGTTCAGCACGATCGCCAACAAGGTGAAGGCGTCGAAGGCCGACGCGGTCTTCAACACCCTCAACGGCGACTCGAACGTGGCCTTCTTCAAGGAGTACAAGTCGGCGGGCCTGACCGCCAAGAGCATGCCGGTCGTCTCGGTGTCGATCGCCGAGGAAGAGGTCAAGTCGATCGGATCGCAGTACCTGGCAGGGCAGTTGACGGCCTGGAACTACTACCAGACGACACCCGGCGCCGCGAACACCGAGTTCGTGAAGGCGTACAAGGCGAAGTACGGCCAGGACAAGCCGACCAGTGACCCGATGGAGGCCGCGTACACCTCGGTCTACCTGTGGAAGGCCATGGTCGAGAAGGCGAAGTCCTTCGACCCGGAGAAGGTCAAGGCCGCCTCGGACGGCATCACCTTCGACGCCCCCGAGGGCACGGTCACCGTGGACGGCGCGAGCCAGCACATCCACAAGACCGCCCGGATCGGGAAGATCGGCAGCGACGGGCTGATCGAGCAGGTGTGGGACTCCGGCAAGCCGATCGCGCCCGACCCGTTCCTCAAGGGCTACGACTGGGCCTCCGGCCTCTCCTGACCGACCGCGCGTGGGGGCCCTCACGCGGGCCCCCACGTCCTGCCTCCTCGGAGCCGCCGTATGACCGTGATCCTCGGTCAGACCTTCACCGGCATCAGCATCGGTGCCGTCCTGCTGCTCATCGCGCTCGGACTCTCGCTCACCTTCGGCCAGATGAACGTCATCAACATGGCCCACGGCGAGTTCATCATGGCCGGCGCCTACACCACGTACGTCCTCCAGAAGTCCGTCTCCGGTGCCGGCCTGTCCCTCCTCGTGGCGCTGCCCGTCGCCTTCCTGGTGGCGGGCGCGCTCGGCGCACTGCTGGAATGGGTGCTCATCCGGCGTCTGTATCTGCGCCCGCTCGACACGCTGCTCGTCACCTGGGGTGTGTCCCTGATGCTCCAGCAGCTCGCCCGGGACATCTTCGGCGCACCCAACGTGCAGACCCGCGCACCGGACCGGCTGACGGGGAACATCACCGTCCTCGGCGGCGACGACCCGCTGACCTTCGCCAACAGCCGGCTCTTCATCCTCGGTCTCGCGGTCGCGGCCGTCGTCGCCCTGTCGCTGACACTGCGGCTGACCCCGCTCGGCCGCCGGATCCGCGGGGTCGTGCAGAACCGGGACCTGGCCGAGGTGTCCGGCATCTCCACCTCACGGGTGGACCGGACCGCGTTCTTCCTCGGCTCCGGCCTCGCCGGGGTCGCGGGCGTCGCGCTGACACTGGTCGGCCCGATCGGACCCACGATGGGCACCAACATCATCATCGACGCGTTCCTGGTGATCGTGGTCGGCGGCATCGGACAGCTCAAGGGCACCGTGATCGTCGCGTTCGCCCTGGGAGTCATGCAGTCCGTCCTGGAGTACTCCACCACCGTCAGCGTGGCGAAGGTGCTCGTCCTCGTGGCCATCGTCGCCTTCCTCCAGTGGCGGCCCCAGGGGCTGTACACCCTGCGCACGAGGAGTCTCGTATGACCCTGTTGAAAGGGGCCTCGACGGTCAAGGGCCCGTCGGTGTTCAGGAGCCGCTCCGCCCGCGCCCGGGCCGGATTCGCCGCCGCGGCCGTCGCGCTCTTCGCCCTCGCGCCGCTGGCGCTCTCCGACTTCCGGCTCGGGCTGCTCGCCAAGTACCTGTGCACCGCGATGGTCGCCGTCGGCATCTGTCTGGCCTGGGGCCGCGGCGGCCTGCTCACCCTCGGCCAGGGTGTGTTCTTCGGACTCGGCGGCTACGCCATGGCGATGCATCTGAAGATCGCGGACGCCGGTCCCGGCAACCTCCCCGACTTCATGCAGCTGTACGGCACCGCCACCGAACTCCCCTGGTGGTGGCGGCCGTTCGGGAACCCGCTGTTCGCCCTCGCGGCCACCGTGCTGCTGCCGATGGCCGTCGCCGCGATCCTCGGTTCGTTCATCTTCCGCCGCCGGGTCAAGGGCGCGTACTTCGCGATCCTCAGCCAGGCGCTCGCCGCGGCCTTCGCGATCTGGCTGATCGGCCAGCAGGCGACGACCGGCGGCACCAACGGACTCACCGACATCCAGGGCTTCTTCGGCTACGACCTCGACGACCCGGTCAACCAGCGGATGGTGTACTTCGTCATCGCCGCCGCCCTGCTGCTCCTGATCGCCCTGGTCCGGCAGCTGATCCACAGCAGGTACGGCGAACTCCTCGTCGCCGTGCGGGACTCGGAGGAGAGGGTGCGCTTCCTCGGGTACGACCCGGCGAACGTGAAGCTCGTCGCGTACGTCGTGGCGGCCGGCACCGCCGGGCTCGCGGGGGCGCTGTTCGTGCCCGCGGTCGGCATCATCTCTCCGGCGATGATCGGCATCGTGCCGTCGATCGAGTTCGTCATCGGCGCCGCGGTCGGCGGCCGGGCGAGCCTCGCGGGGGCGGTGCTGGGCGCGATCGGGGTGGCGTGGGCGAAGACCGCCCTGTCGGAGGAGTTCCCGGCGGGCTGGACGTACTTCCAGGGGCTGCTGTTCATCGTGGCCCTGGCGTTCCTGCCGGGCGGTCTCGTCTCCCTGGCCGGGATCGTGCGGCGGCGCAGGGCCGCGCACCCGAGCGGGGACGCCGACGACGGGGACGCCGATCCGGACTCGGACTCGGGCACGGGCACGGGCACGAACTCGGAGACGGATGGGGGCGCCGGCAGGGAGAAGTCGTCCGCCCTTCCACTGGGAGGAGCGGTATGAGTGAGCTTTCCGGGCTTCAGATACGCGGACTGCGGGTGTCCTTCGACGGGTTCACCGCGGTCGACGGGGTGGACCTCGACGTGACGCCGGGCGACCTCCGCTTCCTGATCGGACCGAACGGCGCGGGCAAGACCACGCTCGTCGACGCCGTCACCGGACTGGTGAAGGCACAGGGCTCGGTCCTCTTCGGGGGCGGGGAACTGCTCGGCCGGAGCGTGCACCGGATCGCCCGGTCGGGCATCGGCCGGACCTTCCAGACCGCCACCGTCTTCGAGGAACTGACGGTCCTTCAGAACCTGGACATCGCGGCCGGCGCCGGGCGCGGCATGCTGACGATGCTGCGGCGCCGCAAGTGCGTGCCGGAGCCCGTCGCCCACGCGCTGGAGACGGTCGGGCTCACGGACCTGGCCGACAGCCTCGCCGGGACGCTCGCCCACGGCCAGAAGCAGTGGCTGGAGATCGGCATGCTGCTCGTGCAGGACGTACGGCTGCTGCTGCTCGACGAACCGGTCGCCGGGATGAGCCACGACGAACGGCAGGTCACGGGCGAGTTGTTGGAGCACATCAGCGAGGAGCGGACCGTGGTCGTCATCGAGCACGACATGGACTTCATGCGGTCCTTCGCGCGCAGCGTCAGCGTGCTGCACGCGGGCAAGGTGCTCAGCGAGGGGACCGTGGCGGAGGTCCAGGCCGATCCCCGGGTGCAGGAGGTGTACCTCGGTCACGCGGCCGTCGGCGCCGTGCCGAGCGCCGCCGTACAGGAGGTGTGAGGCGTATGAAGCTGGAGATCGACGACATCCGGGTCGGCTACCACCGCAGTCTCGTCCTGCACGGAGTCTCCGTCGACGTGCCGGACGACGGCGTCGCGGCGGTGCTCGGGCACAACGGCGCGGGCAAGAGCACCCTGCTGCGGGCTGCCGTCGGCCTGCTCACACCGTCGAGCGGCGCGATCAGGCTCGACGGCGAGGACATCACCCGCCGCAAGCCGCACGAGCGCGTGGCGCGCGGTATGGCGTACGTGCCGCAGGGGCAGCAGGCCTTTCCCCACCTCACGACGGCGGAGAACCTCCAGCTCGTCGCCGACGGCCGCAGACGGGGGAAGGCCGCCATCTCGGAGGCGCTGGACCTGTTCCCGGTGCTGCGTGCCCTGTCGACGCGGCGGGCGGGTCTGCTGTCGGGCGGACAACGGCAGCAACTCGCCATCGCACGAGCCCTGGTGACGGACCCTCGGATCCTGCTGCTCGACGAGCCGACCGAGGGCATCCAGCCCTCGGTCGTGGCGGAGATCGAGGAGACGGTCCTCGCCCTGGCCGCGCGCGGCGGACTCTCCGTGCTCCTCGTGGAGCAGCACGTCGGTTTCGCGATGCGGGCGGCCCAGCGGTACTACGTCCTGGAGGCGGGGCGGGTCACATCATTGGGCGAGGGAGGTCAGGAGGCCGAGCGGTCGGTGCGGGAGGCGCTGAGCGTGTGAGGTGGGCCGGTCACGGTCCGGACCGCGTGTAGTACGCGGCCCGGACCCGGCGCAGCCAGGCCTCGGCGGGAGCCTCGTCGGCCTGGTCGGGCAGGGCGCTGCGGGTCTCGTCGAAGGCCGCCTCGTACCGCTGGAGCAGGGGCAGCGCGACCATCGCGTCGGCCGCCACCTGCTCGCCGAAGCGGTGGTAGTCGTCGGGGTCCTCGACGCGGATGGTCAGGGCGCCGGTGGCGTACAGCTCGAAGCCCTGGTGGCACAGGCGCCGCAGGTGCCGGGCGTGCTTGGCGGTGCGCCTGCGAGTGTCCGCGGAGGCGGAGCCGGCCCCACGGTCGTAGAGCCGCTTGAACTGCTGGGTGGCGTAGCCGAGGTAGGCGTCACGGACCCGTTTCGCGGAGAGCAGGGTTGTGCGGATGCCGATCAGTTCGTCGCCGAGCGGGGTGCGGACCTCGTACAACTCGTCGGGCAGCCAGACCAGTTCGGTCACGGTCGGGTTGCCGCTCAGGGCGAGCCGGCACCACTTCGCCGCTTCGTGCAGAGTGTTGTCGGGCTTGGTCGTGACGTGGGTCTCCTTCGGCCCGTGCAGGCCGTGGAAGTCCTCGGTGGGGGCGGCGAACATGCCGAGCCGGTCCACGTCGGAGCCCTCGCGGGCCAGTCCGTACGCGGTCGAGCCGACGATGCCGGACAACAGGATGTTCTCGGTGCGCACAGCCGTCCCCCTTCTCCCCCGCCGCCCGCTGCCTTGTGCGAGCCGGGCGGCTCGGACAAGGTCATCACCCGGAGGACGGTCGCGTACAGCGAATTTCCTGGGAGTACGGGCGCTGGGGACAGGGTGCCGGGGACGGCGGGCTGAGGACGGGGGGTGCCGGGGACGGCCCCGGTGCTCAGCTCGCGAACGGGACCTGTGCCGAGGGAGCCGGCCGGGCGGCGAACGGGTGCTGCCACAGGCCCTGCGCGGCGAGCCGGGGCAGGACGCCCTCGCCGAACCAGTACGCCTCCTCCAGGTGCGGGTAGCCGGAGAGCACGAACTCGTCGATGCCCAGGCGGTGATACTCGCCGATGCGTTCGGCGACCTCGTCGTGGCTGCCGACCAGGGCGGTGCCCGCGCCGCCGCGCACGAGGCCGATGCCCGCCCAGAGGTTGGGGTGGATCTCCAGCCCGTCCCGGTTGCCGCCGCCGTGCAGGGCGAGCATGCGCTGCTGGCCCTCGGACTCGCTGCGGGCCAGTCCGGCCTGTACGGACTTCACGGTCTCGGGGTCGAACCCGGCGAGCAGCCGGTCCGCCTCCGCCCACGCCTGCGCGGAGGTGTCCCGGGTGATGACGTGCAGCCGGATGCCGAACCGGACGGTGCGGCCCTCCTTCTCGGCCAGCGCGCGCACCCGGGCGATCTTCTCGGCGACTTGCGCGGGCGGCTCGCCCCAGGTGAGGTAGACGTCCACGTGCTGGGCGGCGACCTCCCCCGCGATGGGCGAGGAGCCGCCGAAGTACACCTCGGGGACCGGGTCGGGCACCCGGGCCAGCTTGGCGTCCTCGACCTTGAGGAACTCGCCGTCCAGGTCGACGGTCCTGCCCTCCCACAGGCCCCGGACGATCTCCAGGAACTCGCCGGTACGACGGTAGCGGGCGTCCTTGTCGAGGAAGTCGCCGTACGCCCGCTGCTCGTGGCTCTCGCCGCCGGTGACGACGTTGAGGAGGAGGCGTCCGCCGGACTGGCGCTGGAAGGTGGACGCCATCTGCGCGGCGAGCGTCGGCGAGACGAACCCGGGCCGGAAGGCGACCAGGAACTTCAGCCGCTCGGTGTGCTGGCTGACCATCGCGGTGGTCAGCCAGGCGTCCTCGCACCACGCGCCGGTGGGCGTGAGCGCGCCGACGAAGCCGAGGTCCTCGGCCGCGCGGGCGATCTGGCTCAGATACGCGACCGTCGGCGGCCGGTCCCGGCCGGACACCGTGGCGGGGGTGCCGTGGCCGCCCCCGACGACATGGCGGCTGTCGCCGTTGGTGGGCAGGAACCAGTGGAAGGTGAGGGACACGGGTGCGTTCTCCGATCGGGCGCGGGGCGGGGCGGTGTGGTGTACGGGGCGGCTCTACGTTTCCGGATCCGCGGCTTCGGGTCTGCGGCTTCGGGTCTGCGGCTTCGGCTCTTCTGATTCGGCTCTGCTGTTTCGGCTCAGAGGAGTCCGTGGCGGGGCGGCAGGGTGCCGTTCAGGACGTACCGGCCGATGTGCTGGATCTTCCAGCGGGCCGGATCGTGCAGGGTGTGGGTGCGTGCGTCACGCCAGTGCCGGTGCAGATTGAGGGAGTCGAGGGCGGACCGGGTGCCGGACACCTCGAAGAGCGCGCTCGACACCTCGACGGCGGTCGCCGCCGCGTGCGCCTTGGCGGCGGCCACCGCGACGGACGCCTCGGCGGCCGACTCCTCGGTGAGGCCCGCGCGGGCCGAGTCGACCTCGCGGGCCGCCGCGCCGAGCAGCGCCTCGGTGGCCCGCACCTGGACGGCCAGTTCCCCGAACCGCTGGATGAGCAGCGGGTCCTCGGCCGCGGTCTCGAAGCCGCTCTCGAACCACGGGCGGCTCTTGGTGCGGACGAAGTCCACGGCCTCCGAGAGCGCGCCCGCCGCGATCCCGGCGTCGATGGCCGCGTGCAGCAACTGGGCGACGGCGCCGTGCAGTTGCGGTCCCTGGAAGGTGAGGTGGTGCGGAAGGACGCGATCGGCGGGGACGGGCACGGAGTCGAGGCGGACCGTACCGCTGGCGGTGGTGCGCTGGCCCATGCCGTCCCAGTCGTCGACGACGGTCAGCCCCTCGGCGTCCCTGTGGACGTACGCGACGTGCAGGGTGTCGTCCTCGGTGCGGGCGAGGACGGGGATCCAGTCGGCGAAGAGGGCACCCGTGGAGTACTGCTTGACGCCGGTGAGAAGGTACGAGCCGTCCGGCTGCCGTGCCAGGCGGGTGCGGATGTCCTGGACGTGTTTCGTGCCGGCCTCCGACTGGGCGTTGCCGAAGCGGCGCCCGGCCAGCACCTCGCCGAAGAAGAACGCGCGCTGCTCCACGGTCCCCTGCCGGCGGATGACGTTGACGTAGACGAAGTGGCTCTGCGGGATCTGGGCGAGGCTGGCGTCGGCGGACGCGAGGAGGCGGAAGACCTCGGCGAGCGTCTCCTGGGTCACGTCGGCGCCGCCGCGCTCGGCGGGCACCGTGACGGCGAGCAGGCCGGAGCCGGAGAGCCGGTCCAGCTCCGCGCGCGGGAGCCTGCGTTCGGCATCCCGGTCGGCCGCCCCGGTCCGGAACTCGTCGGCGAGGGCGGCGGCCACGGACAGGGCTTCGACGTCGTCGGCGATGACCTTGGCGGCGCCTCCGCCGGCGGCGGCTGCTGCTTCGGAGGAAGCCGTTTCGGAGGAGGCTGTCTCGGAGGCGGCTGTTTCGGAGGCGTGCGCGGAGGCCGCTTCCGCGGAGAGGTTCGCGGACATGGTCAGCTCGCCGCGGCCAGGACCGGCCGGCGGCCCAGCGCCTCGGAGAACTGGTCGAGCACCTGGGTCAGCGCCTCGGAGGCCGCGGGCGCCACCGTGAGGCCGCCGTCCTCACCGACCACGATGTCCTTGTCGAGGGTGAACCAGCCCTGGACTATGTGTTGGGCACCCATGGAGCTGAGCACCGGGCGCAGCGCGTAGTCGATGGCCAGCACATGTGCGGTCGTCCCACCCGTGGCCAGGGGCAGCACGGTCTTGCCGGTGAGGGCGTACTGCGGAAGCAGGTCGAGCAGTGCCTTGAGCACCCCGGAGTAGGCGGCCTTGTAGACGGGCGTGCCGATGACGACGCCGTCGGCCCGTGCGACGAGGGCGGTGGCCTCGACGATCGCCGGATGCCGGAAGTCGGCGCCGAGCAGCGCCTCGGCGGGGATCGTACGGACGTCGAGCGGGATCACTTCGTGGCCCTGTGCGGTCAGCCGGTTGTCGAGGTGGCGCAGCAGGCGGTTGGTGCGGGAGGAGGCGGAGGGGCTGCCGGAGACGGACAGGACGGTGGCCATGGGTCCTCTTTCGGGACGGGGGCGGGTTCGGGCAGCTGCCCTTCGGGGCGGCGGAAGCGGCCGGCTCAGACGCGGAGGGATGCGGCGGGCGCGGATTCGGTTGCGGCGTCCGGGAGTTGGGACTCCAGTTCACGTACGAGGGGCAGCACGCGACGGCCGAAGTACTCGACCTCCTCGTGGTAGTGCAGGAAGCCCAGGAGCAGGAGGTCGACGCCGAGGCGCTTGTAGGCGACGATCCGCTCGGCGATCTGCTCCGGGGTGCCGATGAGTCCCGTACGGAAGCCGTCGTTGTACTGGACCAGGTCCTCGAAGGAGGAGTCCTGCCACATGCCCTTGCCGTCGCCGGTGGACCGTCCGGCCTGCTTGACCGCGGCGCCGAAGCCCTCGACGGCCTCGCGGTCGGCGTGCGCGACGATCTCGCGGAGGGTCTCGCGGGCCTCGGCCTCGGTGTCGCGGGCGATGAGGAAGCCGTTGAGGCCGAACTTCGGTGGCGTACGGCCGACTTGGGCCGCCGACGCCCGTACGTCCGCGAGCTGTTCGACGACTCCGTCGAAGTCCTTGCCGTTGGAGAAGTACCAGTCGGAGACCCGGCCCGCCATGGCGCGCGCGGCCGTGGAGTTGCCGCCCTGGAAGATCTCCGGGTGCGGGCGCTCGGGAGTGTTGAGGGGCTTGGGCTTGAGGGAGAAGTCGCGCAACCGGTAGAAGTCACCGGCGAGTTCGGTGTGGTCCTCGGTCCAGATCTGGCGCAGGGCCCGGATGAACTCCTCGGAGCGGCGGTAGCGCTCGTCGTGCTCCAGCCAGGGCTCGCCGAGGGCGGTGAACTCGTCCTTGAACCAGCCGGACACGACGTTCACCGCGAAGCGGCCGTTCGACAGATGGTCGGCGGTGGCGCCGAGCTTGGCGAGGACACCGGGGTGCCACAGGCCGGGGTGGACCGCGGCGATGACCTTCAGGCGCTGGGTGGCGAGCAGCAGGGCGAGGCTGAAGCTGGTCGACTCGTGCTGGAACTCGGCTCCGTAACCGGCCATGTAGCGGACCTGGCTGAGGGCGTAGTCGAAGCCGTTGTTCTCGGCGAGGACGGCGAGTTCGCGGTTGTAGTCGTAGCCCCAGTCGGTGCGCTGTTCGATGGTGCTGGTGACCAGGCCGCCACTGACATTGGGCACCCAGTAGGCGAAGCGGACGGGGTCTGCGGAAAGGTTCTCGGCAGGCATGGGGAACTCCTGTTGCGGGAATTCGGGCAGGCCGAATTCAGGGGGTCGATTCAGCGGCGGCTGCGGCGTTCGGTGAATCGTCGAATTCGGGCGGCGGAATGCGTCGCACGGCGGTCGACGGCGATCGGTCGCGGTCAGGACCGTGGGAGGAACGTGGTGGGGCGCGGCGGACCCGGTGAATCGGGCCGCGGATCCGGGGGATCAGGCCACGGAGCAACAGGCGGCACTGGAGACACGCGCGAGGTCGACATGGCGTCGCCGCGTGAGGTCCAGTCGCATCATCATGTGCTCGATCGTGGCAGCCGACGGTCCGGACCGTCAAGGAATACCCGATCGGTCTCGTATCCCGGACCGGCGAATTTCACGAAGGCGTGACAGGGCAACCCTTGAACAGGGCGGTACGGCCCCGCATTCTGGCCGGGTGCGAACAGAGCAGCTGGAATACATCACGGCGGTCACCCGGCTGGGCTCACTGCGCCGGGCCGCCGAGGAACTCCACCTCTCGCAGCCCGCGCTGAGCGAGACCGTCCGCAATCTTGAGCGGGAACTCGGCGTCGACCTCCTGGAGCGGAAACGCTCCGGGGCGAAGATGAGCGCGGAGGGGCGGGAACTGCTGCCCCACATCATCCAAGTGCTGGAGGCGGTGGACCGGCTGCGGGGCGCGGCGGGCGAGCAGCACCGCATCAGGCGCATGGTGCGCGTCGGCACGGTGAACGCGGCGACGGTCCCTCTTCTGTTCCCGGCCGTGAGCGAGTTCCGTGCCTCGCATCCGCAGACGCAGGTGGAGGTGGTCGGCGCGCAGCAGTCCGACATCCACCGGACGCTGCTGGAGGGCGGCTTCGACCTGGGTCTGGTGAACCACCTGGAGGGCGACGACGTGGCCGCCGACTTCGAGTACACGGAACTGCTGTGGGGGCGGCCGGTGGTGTGCGTCCGGCCGGACAGTCCCCTGGCGTCGCTGTCCGTGGTGACCGTGCCGGACCTGCTCGCGCAGCCGCTCATCGCGATGCGCTCGGGCTATGTGATGAACCGGTTCGTGCACCGGCTCCTGGGCGGCCGTGAGCCGTCCTTCTCCTACTCCACCGACGGCGCGGAGATGGGAAAGCTGATGGTCGCGGAAGGGCTGGGTGCCACGGTGCTGCCCGACTTCAGTGTGATCGACGATCCGCTGGCCCGGCAGGGGGCGATCACCTGCCGCCCGCTGGCCGGCGACTCGACGCGGGTACTGCTGATGCTCCAGCGGCGCAGGGCGGACTCGGTGCCGCGGGCCGCGCACGATCTGCACGAGGTGTTCGTGCGCCGGGCGGCGGCACTCGGCGGAACGATGACCCGGGCCGTCTGACCGCGCCTGTCCCCGGGGACGGCGCCGGGCGCTCAGTCCCCGTCGTGCGCCGGGACGACCACGAGGAACGCGTCCGACTCCAGGTCCATCACCACGGCAGCGGGCTCGCCCTCGGCCCGGCGACGTGCCGCGTACTCCTCCGCGGGCCACGACCCACGCGGGGCTCCCGCGGGAAACTGCTCCAGCACCTTCGCACCCATGACGGCCGACCTTCCGTAGGAACCGACGCCTCTGTGGAAGCTCGTCTGCCCCCGATCTCCCCGCACATGTACCCCAAGTGGCCCACACGGCGCATCCGCAGAAGGCCGACACGGGGAAGGGATCACGAGGAGGACATCGAACAGAGCTGCGCACAGTCGCACAGAGCCGAAGAGAAGGGCCGGAACACCATGAGCGGTGACGACACCGGAGCCGGGCTGCGCTGCCTGGTGACGGGCGCGACGGGGTACATCGGGGGCCGTCTGGTCCCGGAGCTCCTCGCCGAGGCGCACCGGGTGCGCTGTGTGGCCCGCTCCCCCGGCGCGCTGCGGGACCATCCGTGGGCCGGTGACGTCGAGGTGGTCCGCGGTGACGTCACGGACGCCGACTCGGTCGCCGCCGCGATGCGGGACATCGATGTCGCGTACTACCTCGTGCACGCGCTGGGCACGGGCAAGGGATTCGAGGACACCGACCGCAGGGCGGCACGGATCTTCGGCGAGCAGGCCCGCGCGGCGGGTGTGCGCCGGATCGTCTATCTGGGCGGGCTCACCCCCGCCGGGGTGCCGGACAGCGAACTCTCCCCGCATCTGCGCTCCCGCGCCGAGGTCGGCCGCGTCCTGCTGGACTCCGGTGTCCCGACGACCGTGCTGCGGGCGGCCGTCATCATCGGTTCGGGCTCGGCCTCCTTCGAGATGCTGCGCTACCTCACCGAGCGGCTGCCGGTGATGGTCACGCCCAACTGGGTCCACACCCGGATCCAGCCGATCGCGGTGCGGGACGTCCTGCGCACGCTCGTGGGCAGCGCGCGGATGCCGGACGACGTCAACAGGGCCTTCGACATCGGCGGCCCGGAGATCCTGACGTACCGGCAGATGATGGTGCGGTACGCGGCCCTGGCCGGACTCCCCCGGCGGCTCATCGTGCCCGTGCCCGTCCTGACGCCGAGGCTCTCCAGTCACTGGGTCGGCCTGGTCACGCCCGTGCCGCGGTCCATCGCGCGCCCGCTGACCGAGTCGCTGCGCCACGAGGTGATCTGCCACGAGCACGACATCGCCCGGTACGTGCCCGACCCGCCGGGCCGGCCGATCCCCTTCGACGAGTCGGTGCGCCTGGCCCTGCAGCGCATCCAGGACGCCCGGGTCACCACCCGCTGGTCGTCCGCCTCGCTGCCCGGCGCCCCCAGCGACCCCCTGCCCACGGACCCCGACTGGGCGGGCGGCAGCCTCTACACGGACCGGCGCGAACGCGCCGTCGACGCCTCGCCCGAGGCCCTGTGGCGGGTGATCGAGGGCATCGGCGGCGACAACGGCTGGTACTCCTTCCCCCTCGCCTGGGCGGCCCGCGGGCTCCTCGACCGGCTGGTGGGCGGGGTGGGCCTGCGCCGGGGGCGCCGCGACGCGGCACGGCTGCGGGTCGGCGACTCGCTCGACTTCTGGCGCGTCGAGGAGATCGAACCGGGCCGGCTGCTGCGCCTGCGCGCCGAGATGCGGCTGCCGGGTCTGGCCTGGCTGGAGATGTACGCGGAGACGGACGACGACGGCCGTGTCCGCTACCGCCAGCGCGCCCTCTTCCATCCGCACGGACTGCTCGGCCACGCCTACTGGTGGAGCGTGTCGCCGTTCCACGCCGTCGTGTTCGGCGGCATGGCCCGCAACATCGCGCGGACCGCCGAGAAGACGGGTCCCCCGGCGGCGGCGCCGTCGCGCACACCCACCGGCTGACGCGGGCCGCCCGTCCGCGGCCTCCCGCCGACTGCCGCATCCGTCGGGCGTCCCGGTCCGGAAGTACTTGATGGCCGCAGGCAACCACGGCCCGGTCCGCCCTCTCTCTGCCCGTCCCGTCCCGGAGCTCCGGAGTCCCGTCATGAACGTCTCGGTCGTCCTGTTCACCTCCGACCTTCGGCTGCACGACCATCCGCCGCTGCGCGCGGCGCTCGACGGCTCGCGCACGGTGGTGCCCCTCTTCGTGCGCGACCGGGCCGTCGACAGGGCCGGTTTCGCCGCCCCCAACCGGCTGGCGTTCCTCGCCGACTGTCTGCGGGACCTGGACGCGGGTCTGCGCGAGCGCGGCGGCCGGCTCGTGTACCGCTCGGGCGACCTCGTCGACGAGGTGTGCAAGGTGGTCACCGAGACGGACGCCGACGAGGTGCACATGGCGGCCGGGGTCTCCGCCCACGCCCACCGGCGCGAGGAACGGCTGCGTGCCGCGCTGGAGAGCGACGGGCGCCGGCTGCACGTCCACGACGAGGTGGTCACCGCGCTGGCACCGGGCGAGGTCACTCCGGCCTCCTCGGACCACTTCGCCGTGTTCACCCCGTACTTCCGGCACTGGGACCGGCACCACCAGCGTCAGGTGCTCGGCGCGCCCCGCGCCTTCCGCGTACCGGAGGACGTCGGGTCGGAGCGCCTCCCCGAGCGCGGCGAACTGTCCGGCCTGTCCGAGGGGCTCGCCACGGGCGGCGAGCGGGAGGGCAGGAAGCGGCTCACGGCCTGGCTCAGGAGCGGGATTCACTCGTACGTGGACGGCCACGACGATCTCGCCGGGGACGCCACCTCGCGCCTCTCCCCGCACCTCCACTTCGGCACGCTGTCCGCCGTGGAGGTCGTCCACCGGGCCCGGAGGGCGGGCGGTCCGGGCGCCGACCCCTTCGTACGGCAGATGGCGTGGCGGGACTTCCACCACCAGGTGCTGGCCGCGCGGCCGGCCTCGTCCTGGAAGGACCTCCGCACCCGCAACGACCTGTGGCGCTCACCCGACTCGGCCGCCCAGGAGATCGAGGCCTGGAAGGAAGGGCGGACCGGCTATCCCGTCGTCGACGCGGCCATGCGGCAGCTGCGGCACGAGGGCTGGATGCACAACCGCGGACGCCTGCTGACCGCGAGCTTCCTCGCCAAGACGCTGTACGTCGACTGGCGGGTGGGCGCCGACCACTTCCTCGGCCTGCTCGTCGACGGCGACATCGCCAACAACCAGCTCAACTGGCAGTGGGTGGCGGGAACGGGCACCGACAGCCGCCCCAACCGGGTCCTCAACCCCGTCATCCAGGGCAAGCGGTACGACCCCCGGGGCGCGTACGTACGGCGCTGGGTGCCCGAGCTCGAAGGGCTCGCCGGGGCCGCCGTGCACGAGCCGTGGAAGCTCAAGGGGCCCGAACGGGCCGCCTACGACTACCCCGGGCCCATCGTCGACCTCTCCGACGCGCTGGCACGCTTCAAGCACGCCCGCGGACGCGACTGAGCCGGCCGTCGGCCCACCGGCGCGTCAGCGTCAGCCCACCGCCGTGACGCTCTCGTAGCGGGCCGTGAGGACGGACAGGGCCTCGTTCAGGCTCGGCGGGCGCAGCATTCCCTGGGCCGAACGGCCTGCCCAGCCGGGGCCGCCGAGCACGACCATCGGATGTCTGCGCGCCCCTCGTACGCCCCACTGCGTGGCGGCGACGTGCCGGGCCAGCGGGAGGCTCGCCGTGGAACGGGCCTGGGCCCACAGGACGACGGCCGCGGGTCCGAGGCGGCGGACCGCCGCGGTGAGTGCTTCCGCCGGCACCGCGGCGCCGAACATCCTGGTGGGCATGCCGTGCTCCGTGAGTCCGGCGTTGAGCGCCTCCAGAGGCAGGGTGTGCTGCTCGCCGGGTACGCAGGCCAGGACCACGGGCCCCGGCGCGCTGTCCGGTACGGCCGTGCGCGAGACCGGCGTGACCCGGCGGAGCACGGTGGAGATGTGCCAGGACAGCATGTGTTCGACCTCTACGTAGCGGTCGCCGGACGACGCCCATTTGCGGCCGACGGCGTGCAGGGTCGGCACCATCACCTCCTCCCAGGCGACGGCGAGGCCGTACCGCTGGACGGCCGAGGTCAGCTGGCTGTCCACGGCGGGGGCGTCGAGGCGCACCGCCGCCCTGGCCAGTCCGCGGCACTCCTGGCGCACGTCGCCGAGGGGCAGGGTGGCCGCCGCATGCGAGCGCCGGCCGCCGCCGGACGGCCGGTCGTCGGCCGGGAGCATTGCCGGCGACGCGATCGGGGGCGCTGCCGAGCGCGGCGGGGCTGCCGCCTCGGGGGCCGCTCCGCGCTCCCGCGTCACCGTCCCGGTGGCTGCCTCCCGGGCGGCGCGTGCCGCCTCGGCGGGCGGCACTCCGGCCGAGGTCAGCCGGCACATCGCCTCCAGCACCGCCACGTCCTGGGGTGTCCAGCGGCGGTGCCGTCCGTCGGCGCGTACGGCGGGACCCAGTCCGTACCGGCGGTCCCACGAGCGCAGCGTGGTCGGCGACACCCCGAGCCGGCGTGCGAGGCCGCCGGTCGTCATCCCCGTACCGCCCGCCGCGGTCTCCTTCGTATCGGGCTCCGGGGGACCCGGCTCCCCCGTCGGCTCATCCATGGAGCGACTATACGACGCAGAATCGACGCGGTTTGAAGCGTTCGCCCGATCGCTCCCAGGATGACGGGACATGGCCGCCCCGTGCGGCCGGGACGCCGACGTCCGAGGCGAGGAGCCGTGAGCCATGACCGGACAACCGATGCCCGCACAGCTGTCCGCGCCCCGGCGGGTGCTGCTGGAGGAACCGCTCACCGACGACGAGGTGGCCCTGGGGTTGGTGCGCGGCGACGAGGCCTGTCTCGCCGCCGCCCATGACAGGTGGGCGCCCCTGGTGCACACGCTCGCCCGGCGGGCGCTGGGTGACGACAGGGAGGCCGAGGACGTCACCCAGCAGGTGTTCCTGGGCATGTGGCGCGGCCGCCACGGCTACCGGCCCGAGCGCGGCGCCATCGCCGGCTGGATCGTCGGCATCACCAAGCGTAAGATCGCCGACGCCCTCGCGGCCCGGACGCGCCGCGCCGAGCTGGTCGCCTCGGCGGGGGCCGTGCTGGTGCTCGCCGATCCGGTGGCGGAGCGGCCCGAGGCGGTGCTCGACCGCGTGCTGGTGGGACGCGAGATGGCCAAGCTGCCGACCTCCCAGCAGCGGGTCCTGCGCCTGGCCTTCTACGAGGACCTCACCCAGACCCAGATCGCCCGGCGCACCGGCCTGCCGCTGGGGACCGTCAAGAGCCATGCCCGCCGCGGGCTGCACCAGCTGAAGCACGGGCTGCGCCTCGAAGCGAGCGGCTGACTCGACAGCTGTCGAACGGGTACACGACTCAGGTGATCCAGTTCGACGCAGAAACGATGCAAAATTTTCGCTGCCCTCACAAACCGGACCAACTTCGCTTCGAGTCGTGTCACTTTCGTTTCGGTGTATGCCTCTTTCGCTTCGGAACGTATCGATGTCGCTCCGGTGCATCCGTCAGCCCCGTATCTCCGGAAGAGCTGACGACAAGGGGTGGCACGGCCCTGGACTTCGGGCCGCGGACACGGGCAGCCGTGACATCACTCCTTCGAACCCTCCTCCCGGGGCAGTCGGCTGTCCCGGGAGGGGAGGCCGTTTCGGCGTTCGGCCCGCCGGTGCGGCCCAGCAGCCCGGGGCGCCGTCCTGGACCCTCGACGGCGCCCCGGTCTCGGGCTTCGGCCGACGCGTCCCTGCGGACGGGCGGGCAGAGAGCTCCACCCCTGACCAATCCGCCGGCGCCCCGGCAACGGATTCCAGCCGTACGAAGCTCGCCTCCCGGAGGACCCTCTCGTGAAAGAAGCCGTGCACATCGGCAAGAACCCCTCGGCCGAACCGGATCTGCAGGAGCTGATGGGCAGTGTCGCCCTCGGTGACCAGCAGGCCTTCGCCGGGCTCTACGACGTCGTGGCGGGCCCCGTCATCGGCGTCGTGCGCGGCGTGCTGCGCGATCAGGCGCAGTCGGAGGAAGTGGCCCAGGAAGTGCTGGTCGAGGTGTGGCGGTCCGCCGCCCGCTACCGGCGCGAACGCGGTTCGGTGATCAACTGGGTGCTCACGCTCGCCCACCAGCGTGCCGTCGACCGGGTCCGCTCGGTCGAGGCCTCCGCCGCACGAGAGCACAGGGCCGCTCTGCTCGACCACGCCCCCGAGTACGACGAGGTGACGGAACAGGTGGAAGCCCGGCTGGAGCGCGAACAGGTACGACGCTGTCTGCGCACGCTGACGGAACTGCAGCGTCAGTCGGTGACGCTGGCCTACTACCGCGGCATGACCTACCGCGAGGTGGCCGAGTCGCTGGCACTGCCGCTCGGCACGGTCAAGACCCGGCTGCGCGACGGCCTCATCCGCATGCGTGACTGCCTGGGGGTGACCGCATGAGCACGGTCGATCTGCACACGCTGACGGGCGCGTACGCACTGCACGCGCTCTCCGACGACGAGCGGGGCGAGTTCGAACGGCACGCCGCGGACTGCGAGGCCTGCACGCAGGAGGCTCTCGAACTGAGCGAGACCGCGGCCCGGCTCGGTCTGGCGGTCTCCGCCCCCTCGCCCGCCGCGCTCAAGAGCAAGGTCATGCGGCGGATCACGACGGTCCGCCAGGACAGCCCGCGCGTCGTACCCCTGACCCGGCCCCCGGGCAGCGGCGTCCGGGCCCGCCGGCTCTCCCGGTGGGCGCTCGCCGCCTGTGTCGCCGGGGTGGCCGCGTTCGGCGGCACGACCGTGTGGCAGTACGACCGGGCGCAGGACGCGAACGAGCAGGCACGGCAGTCGGAGGCGCGTACGGACGCGATCGCGTCGGTGCTGGCCGCCTCCGACGCCAGGACGAAGAGCGCCGAACTGGCGGACGGGGCCCACGGCACGGTCGTGGTCTCCCAGAGCCGTGACGAGGCGGTCTTCATCGCCTCGGGCATGGCGGCCCCGCCGAGCGGCAAGGTCTATCAGCTGTGGTTCAACGACGGGGGCACCATGCGGTCCGCCGGGCTGATGGACTCCCACCGGACGGCCGAGGCGGTCCTCATGGAGGGGGCCGTGGACAAGGCGTCCGGCATGGGCATCACCGTCGAACCGGCCGGCGGCTCGGCCGAACCGACCTCGGATCCCATCGCCCTGATGACGTTCCCTGCCTGACCCCGAACCGACTGTGCCGTTCCCTTCCCGGCGGGGGAGAGGAACGGCACAGTCAGTTGTGGGCAGGTACTCAAGAGGACATCAGAGGGACTTCAGAAGGTCTTCAGCCGCGCCGCTTCGGCGGTCGTGGGAAGAACCCGCTGGTCCTCGCCCGGTACTCGGCGAATCCCGGACGCTCCGACATGTGCCGCTCCAGCATGGGCTTCCCGCTGCCGTTCATGAGCAGGAAGCTCATCACGAGGGGGGACACCACGGTCACCGCGGCGGCCACACCCGAGTCGCAGACCAGCAGGAACAGGCCCCACCACACACAGAAGTCGCCGAAGTAGTTGGGGTGCCGGGTCCAGCTCCACAGACCGCGGTCCATGATCTTTCCCCGGTTCGCGGGATCGGCCTTGAAGCGGGCGAGCTGGAAGTCGCCGACCGTCTCGAAGAACATCCCGAGCGCCCAGAGCGCGACCCCGGCCCATACGAACCCGCTCAGCGATCCGGACACGTACTGCGCGGCCTGCACCGGCAGGGACACCAGCCAGACCAGGGCGCCCTGCAGGAGGTAGACCATGCGCAGCGCGAAGAGGTCGCGGTTGCCGGGGGCCTTGGCGAGCATCGCGTCGTAGCGCGGGTCCTCGCCGTGGCCCCGGCCGCGCCAGGCGATGTGCCCGGCGAGGCGCAGCCCCCACACCGCGGTCAGTACGGTGACCAGGAGGCGCCGCCCGTCGTCCCCCTCACCGGCGGACGCGAGGAACGACACGACGGCGACGGCGGTGAAGCCGAGCCCCCAGGCCACGTCCACCACACGGTGCATGCCCTTGCGGACGGCGACGGCGAACGTGACGAGCATGACGGTCAGTGCGGCGCCGGCCGCGAAGGCGAGGTTCTGGGCGAAGGCCGCCCAGGGGAACCCGTTCATCGTGCGTCCAGGGCCGTGTACCAGGAGCGCTGCGAGGGCGGCATTCCGCTGTCCCCGCCGGGCGCGGGACGGGTGCTGAGGATCTGGTCGACGCCCATGCGCCCCTCCTCGAACGCGAGGGCGGCGCCGACCATGTACAGCCGCCACACCCGGGCGGTCTCCTCGCCGACGAGGCGGACGAACGCGTCCCAGTTCTCCTCAAGGGTGCGGTGCCAGCCCTCGATCGTGCGGACGTAGTGCTCGCGCATCGACTCCACGGACCGTACTTCGAGTCCGGCGTCCTCCAGCAGGCCGACCGTCTGTCCCATGGGCCGCATGTGCATGTCGGGCGCGATGTACGCCTCGATGAACTCGCCGCCGCCGGGGGCGTTGCTGCCCCGGGACATCTGCTGGACCAGGACACGGCCGCGCGGTCGCACCATGCGGTGCAGGGCGGCGGCGAACGCCGGGTACTCGGCGTCGCCCACGTGCTCTCCCATCTCGACGGTGGCGACCGCGTCGTAGGCGCCGCCCGTGATGTCGCGGTAGTCCTGGCACACCACGTCGACCTGGTGCTCCAGACCGCGCTCGCGGACCTGCTCCCGGATGTACGCGGCCTGTTCGCGGGCCAGGGTGACGGCGGTGACCTGTGCCTTGTGCTGTTCGGCGGCGTACAGGGTGAGGGAGCCCCAGCCGCAGCCGATGTCGAGCAGCCGGGCGCCCGGGACGAGATCGAGCTTGCGGCAGATCAGTTCCAGCTTGGCCCGCTGGGCGTCGGCGTCGGTGAACTCGGCCTCGTCGCTGATCCAGTAGCCGCACGAGTAGGCCATGGTCTCGTCGAGGAGCAGCCGGTAGAAGTCGTTCGACAGGTCGTAATGGTGGCTGATGGCGGCGCGGTCGCGGGCCTTGCTGTGCAGTCCGCCCCTCAGACGTGCCTGGGAGGCGGGGGTGGCGGGGCGCGGGCCGACGGCTCCCAGCCGCACGGCGGTCCCGGCCGCCCTGACGAGGTCGGCGGGGGTGAACCGGGGAGCGTCCCCGCCCCGTTCGCGTGCGGCTCCCCAGATGGCGCGCAGGCCCTGGGCGAGGTCGCCCTCCACGTCGAGTTCGCCGGTGACGTAGGCCTGGGCCAGACCCAGTTCGCCGGGCTGCCACAGCAGCCGGCGCAGGGCGCGCCGGGAGCGTACGACGACGACGGGGGCGTCGGCGGGGCCGGTCTCGCTGCCGTCCCAGGCGCGCAGCCGGACCGGGAGCCGGCCGCCGAGCGCTTCCTCGGCCAGCGCGGCGAGCCGGTGGGCGGCCCCGGGTCGGGAGGGGCGGGCGGTACTCATCGGGACGGGTTCTCCTTCGTGAACAGGAAGTGCTGGACGTCGAGGTAGCCGGAGCGGAACCCGGCTTCCGAGTAGGACAGGTAGAAGGTCCACATCCGGCGGAAGGTTTCGTCGAAGCCGAGCGCGTCGACCTCGTCCGCGCGTTCGGTGAACCGTTCGCGCCACAGACGGAGGGTCTCCGCGTAGTGCGCGCCGTGGGCGTCGCGCCGGGCGACACCCATCTGCGTGTGATCGCGGACGGTCTGTTCCACGGCCTCGACGGAGGGCACCTGGCCGCCGGGGAAGATGTACTTCTGGATCCAGGTGAAGGTGTGCCGGGCGGCCAGCATCCGCTCGTGCGGCATGGTGATGGCCTGCAGTGCGGCGCGCCCGCCGGGGGCCAGGCGGGCGTCGATCGTACGGAAGTAGACGGGCCAGAACTCGACGCCGACCGCCTCGATCATCTCGACGCTCACCACGGCGTCGTACGTCCCCGTGGCCTCGCGGTAGTCGCACAGCTCGACGGAGACCCGGTCGGCGTGCCCGGCCTCGCGGATGCGCTCGCGGGCCAGGTCGCGCTGTTCGCGGGAGAGGGTGAGGGAGGTGACGTGGGCGCCGCGGGCGGCGGCGCGCAGGGCCAGTTCGCCCCAGCCGGTGCCGATCTCAAGGAGCCGGGTGCCCTCGCCGACCTCGGCCAGGTCGAGCAGCCGGTCGATCTTGCGGTGCTGTGCGGTGGCCAGGAGCGGCCAGGTGGCGGGGAAGCCCCGGAAGAGGGCCGCCGAGTAGCTGAGGGTGTCGTCCAGGAAGAGCGCGAACAGGTCGTTGGACAGGTCGTAGTGGCGGCTGATGTTGTCGCGGGCGCCGCCGGGTGTGTTGCGCTGGGCGCCCGGCTGCTTGGGGGCCCACAGTCCGCGCAGTCTCTGGAGCGGCGCCGGGATCAGCTCCGCCAGGCTGCCGGCGAGCACGGTCAGCGCGGCGACCAGGTCGGGCGCGTCCCACTCCCCCGCCATGTAGGACTCGCCGAATCCGATCAGGCCCTGGGTGCCGATGCGGCGGTGGAACGCGTCCGGGTCGTGGATCTCGACGAGCGGTCCGCCCGCGCCGAGCTGGGTCCCGTCGGGGAACCGCACGCGCAGCGGCAGGCGTTCGAGCGCTCTGCGCACCAGGGCCCGGGTGAGCGCGGTCCGGGCGCGCGAGGCGTCCGGCCGGTCGACCACGTCCGGCCAGAGCTCGGGGTTCACGTCCATGCGCCGTCCGGCGATGGAGCCGGGCTCTGCTGTCCTCATTCGGCACTCTCCTGGGATCGGTGACGGGGGCGGGGCTGGACGGGCAGTCCCCGCAGGAAAAGGCGTACGCCGTGGAAGCGGATGGCGGCCGAGACGACCGCGGTGGACCACGGGTGGCGCAGGGCCTCCCGTACCAGTGCGCCGCGGGTGGCGGGGCGGCGGGTGCCGCGGACGGTGGCGGTGAACGGCCGGCCGCCCTCGCGCTCCAGCCGCACGCTCAGGTCGAGCCGGTCGCCGGGCGCGGGCAGGCGCATGCGGTAGGCGCCGTCGACGGGGAAGAACGGCGAGACGTAGAACTCCTTGTCGGTGCGCGCCACACCGGCCTCGTCCGGGGTCAGCAGATAGCTGTGCCGCTCCCCGTAGGTGTTGTGGACCTCGGCGACGACACAGCGCAGTTCGCCCTGCGGGCCGTGGCACCAGTAGAGGCTGAGCGGGTTGAAGACATGGCCCAGTACGCGGGCGTGGGCGAGCATCACCACAGGGCCGCCGTCGAGGTCGACGCCGCGCGAGGCGAGGAAGCGGTCCAGGCCCGCGCGGATCGTCGGCGCGCCGCCACCGAAGTGGTCGCGGGCGTCGAACCGGGCCAACGGGCGCAGGTACCACGGCAGTTCGGGCGGCCGGTCGGGGTCGATGAGCCACAGATAGGTGCGGTGGCGCATGGAGTACCGGCTCGGGGCCGTACGCACGTGGGTGACCGTGCAGGGGTAGAGGGCGGGCGTGGCCGTGCCCGGGCGGGCGGGCGGCTTGCCGGTGCCGGGGTGCGGGGCGGGCTTGCCGGTGCCGGGGTGCGGGGCAGGTGCGTGGGTCACCAGGTCACCCCCAGTGCCTCGGCCGCCGTCACGCCGGAACGGCAGCCGTCCTCGTGGAAACCCCAGCCGTGATAGGCGCCGGCGTACGCGGTGACGGCGGTGTTCAGGGCGGGGAGCCGCCGCTGGGCGGCCACCGACTCGGGGGTGTAGACGGGGTGTTCGTACACCATGCGGGCGAGGACCTGGTCCGGGTCGACGCGGTCGAGACCGCCCAGGGTGACGACGTACGTCTCGGGTGCGTCGAGGCGCTGCAGCCGGCTCATGTCGTAGCTGACCCTGACCCGGTCGGCGCCCGCGGCGCAGGACGGCATCAGGTAGTTCCAGGAGGCGCGCGCTCCACGGGCGCGCGGCAGCGGTGAGGTGTCGGTGTGCAGGAGGGTGGTGTTGCGGGAGTAGCGGAACGCGCCGAGCACCTCCCGCTCCTCGTCGGTGGGGTCGGCCAGCAGGCGCAGGGCCTGGTCCGGGTGGACGGCCAGCACCACCGAGTCGTACGTGCTGGTCGTGCCGTCCTCCGCGATGATCTCGACGCGGTCGTGGTGCCGGCGGATCGCGCGGACCGGGGTCGAGGTGTGCACCGCGTCGATGTGTTTGACGACCCGGTCGACGTATTCGCGCGAGCCGCCGGTCACGGTGCGCCAGGCCGGAGAGTCGCCGATCGACAGCAGCCCGTGGTTCGCCAGGAACCGGAACAGATAGGCCGCCGGATAGCGCTGGGCGGTCTCGGCGTCGCAGGACCACACCGCCGACACCATGGGCGTCATGAAGTGCGCGACGAAGTAGGCGGAGAACCGCTGCTGTGCCAGGAACTCGCCCAGGGTGAGGGTGTGGCCCTCTCCCCCGGTGTCCGCGTCCGCGTCCGCGCGGGCCAGCAGTCGCCGCGCGGCCCGGTGGAAGCGCGGCACCTCGGCGAGCATGCGCAGGTACGGGCCGCGCAGGGCGTTCCGGGGCTGGGCGAAGAGTCCCTTGGGGCCGCGCGCGCCCGCGTATTCGAGGCCGCAGCCGTCGCAGCGTACGGACATGCTCATGTCCGACTCCTGCGTGGCGACGCCGAGTTCGGCGAAGAGCCGGAGCAGGTGGGGATAGGTGCGGCGGTTGTGCACGATGAAACCGGAGTCGACCCGGTGCACCCGGCCGTCCGACGAGGTCAGCTCATGGGTGTGGGCGTGTCCGCCGAGCCGCTCGTCCGCCTCGTACAGGGACACCCGGTGCGTACGTCCGAGGATGTACGCGGCGGTGAGCCCGGCGACACCCGAGCCGACGACGGCCGTACGTGTGGTCCGCCCCGGTATGTCCTCCCCGTCCCCCGCCGTGGCGTCCGGTGACGCTGCTGCCATCGTGCTTCCTCCCAGCCGTCTCCACTCGGAGCCGTCGTGGGTATTCCGAAGCTGCGGCGGACCTGGATTGGCCGGGTGGCCTGCGGATACATCTCCGGCCGGGTGGCCCGCAGATATATCCGCACACCTCTACACATAAAGGACGAATAAGCGCAAACTGGATTCAAGCGGCGTCCATCGCGGATCCTCCGGCCGCGGCTGGGCCCGCAGAGACAGCGGACAAAGGAGTCGAGTCATGGCCAACGTCTCGAACACCAGAGGTGACATCACCCGTCACCCCGATGTGCCCGAGATGCGGGATCGCTATGCCCGCATGCTCGGTGGTCGCGATGTGGCGCTCGTGGACGGACCGGTGTTCCTGCTCGGTCTGTACTGCGCCGCTTCCCCGTGGATCCTCCACTACACGGCGAGCCAGCCCGCCATGATGACGCACAACCTCATCATGGGCATCGCCATCGGCCTGCTGGCCCTGGGATTCACCGTCAACCCGGCACGGATGTACGGCCTGAGCTGGGCCATGTGCGCCATGGGCGTGTGGATGGTCGTCGCGCCCTGGATCGTGGGCAGCAGCCCCGACGCGGGCGTGGTGCTCAACAACATCGTCATCGGCGTCCTGGCCGTGGTGATGGGATTCCTGTGCGCGACGGCCGCGGCGAAGAGCACTCCGCAGACCTAGACGACAGGACGGGTGAGGACGGTCGGCCGGTCCGCGTGCCCGGCGCCGCGGACCGGCCGACGCACGGCCCTCACCGCACCCCCGCGGTCAGTGCTCAGGGACCAGCCACGGCTCCTGCGGCAGCGGCTTTCCGGTCTCCAGGAGCGACTTCAGGTTGGCCAGGACGGCCGGCCAGCCGAGGGAGACCTGCTTGACCGCGGTCTCGTCGGCCAGGTCCTCATGGGTGACGGTGAGCCGGACGATGTCGCCGTGCGGCCTGATGTCGTAGGTGACCCTTGAGTGCTTGTCCTCCTGCCCCTCCTCCTCGGGCGAGGCCCAGGTGGCGACCAGGCGGGTGGGCCGCTCGCTCTCCACGACGGTGCCGACCACGTCGGCGACGCCGGTTCCGTCCGTACGCCGGTGCTCCCACCGCGAGCCGGGGCGCCAGTCCTCGGAGACGTTGCTGTGGCCCCAGTAGGCGGCCGTCAGATCGGCGTCGGTGAGCGCGTCCCAGACCTTCTCCGGCGTACTGGCGATGTAGGTGACGTACACGAATGTCGGCTTGTCGGTCATGTCTTCCTCGGCTCGTCGCTTGAGTGCGCTCAGCGCGCGAAGGCGCGGACGCTCGAACTTGTCGATCCACCGCTCCTGGATCTCGTGGAGCGGTACGGGATTGAGGTAATGCAGCTTTTCCCGTCCGCGTCGCACGGTGGCGACCAGGTTGGCCGCCTCCAGCACGGACAGGTGCTGGGTCACCGACTGGCGGGTCATGTCGATGTGCCCGCAGAGCTCTCCCAGCGTCTGCCCGCCGTGCTCGTGCAGCCTGTCGAGCAGCCGTCTGCGTGTCCCGTCGGCCAGGGCCTTGAAGACCTGGTCCATGTCCGGCCCCCCGTTCGGGCCCGACTCACTCTCCGCCTCTGTTCCCTCATCCGATCGCACACTCAACGTTATGCAGGCAATTGCCTGCATGTCAATCGACGGAGACCGGGAGAGGTACGGGGCACTGAGGTCGGGGGCATACGGGACGGAGGGCGTCCGGGCACAAATTCGCTGGCCACGCCCGGCTCCGCTCGCTCACACTGTCGCGGTGAGCCGAACTTTCAGCGCGTGGGTGACGTCCGGTGAGGACTTTCTCGGAGTCGTCGGCCCCTTCGCCGTCGACGTGCCGTGGTGGGCCCAGGTCGAACCGGTCGTCCTGCGACTGCGACAGGCCCTGAACGTAAGGGTCCTGGTACTGCGCCTCCTGACCGTCGACGGCGGAAAGGGCGGACGCGACGGTCATGTGACCTACCACGTCGAGGCGTTGGAGCGACCGCACTTACTGCTCCACCTGCCTGCCGATCCGGGGCTGTTGGAGGGCGACGAGGCACTGCGGGCGCCGTGGGCCGACATCGACGGGCTGCGGGGGCTCCTCGACTGGTCGACGCGCACACTGGCCGCGGCGGGCCGGCCGGTGACCGGGCCGGTGGAGCAGCAGCGCACCTGGAACCTCGCCGGGCTCTTCCGGCTGCCGACCGACCGCGGGACGGTCTGGCTCAAGGCCACGCCGGCCTTCGGCGCGGACGAGGCCGAGGTGATCGCCGCGTTCGCCCGCGCCGACCCGGGGCTCGTGCCCACCGTCGTGGGTTCCGCCGAGGGGCGCCTGCTGATGGAGCACATCCCGGGCGAGGACTGCTGGCAGGCGTCGTCGCGGACCGCCGCCTCGGGGGTACGGCGGTTCGTCGCCGCGCAGGCGGCCCTCGCGCAGAGGCCGCGGGAACGGCCCGCCTCCGTACCGGACCGCCGGGTGCCCGTCCTCGCCGAGCGGGTCGCCCGGCTGCTCGACGGCCCGGTGTCCGCCGAGCTGACCCCGCAAGAGGTCGACGCGGCCCGGAAGTTGGCCGATCGCTGGCGGCTGCTGACGGAGTGCGGCCTGCCGGACACGGTCGTGCACGGCGACTTCCACCCCGGCAACTGGCGTGCGGACGGCGGGCCGCCGGTCGTGGTCGACTTCGCCGACGCACACTGGGGCAACCCGGTCCTCGACGGTCTGCGCCTGTACTCCTTCCTGCCCGAGCCGGTGCGCGCGAGCGCCACGCGCGCCTGGGCCGGCGCGTGGCGGGAGCGGGTTCCGGACAGTGATCCGGCCCGCGCCCTGGCCGTCGCCGAACCGCTCGCGCCCCTCGCGTACGCGGTGCGCCACCAGGAGTTCCTGGACGCCGTCGAACCGTCGGAAAGGGCCTACCACCTGGGCGATCCCGCATCCGCGATCCGCGAGGCGGTACACCGTGCCGCCACTCCCGACCCCTGCCTCGCAGGACCGGGGCGCACCCTGACGGGGCGGGCGTGAGCCACGCGCCCTTGGCCGCCCACCCGTGCGCGGGGCAGGATCACCCCATGGACAGTCCGCTGACACTCGACACCCCCTCGCACCTCCGCCTCGAAGGGGAGGGAGTTCACCTGCGCGAATGGTCCGAGGACGACCTGGACGCGCTGATCGCGCTGTACGACGACCCCGAGATCGCCCGCTGGACGCCGGTGGCCTCGCCGTTCGACCCGCCCGCCGCGCGGGTCTATCTCGCCGAGGCGCAGGAGGCCCGGGCGCAGGGTCGCAAGGTGCAACTCGCCATCACCACGGACGGTGGTCTGCCGCGCGGCGAGGTGCTGCTGTTCCCCAGCAAGGCCGACGAGCGGGACGCCGAGATCGCGTACGGGGTCGGCGCCGCCCATCGCGGCCGGGGGCTGGCCTCCCGGGCCGTCCGGCTGCTCTCCTCCTACACCCTGGGCCACACGGGAGCCCGCCGCGTGGTGCTGTGCATCGAGGAGGCCAACGCGGCGAGTGCGGCCGTCGCGCTGCGCGCCGGATTCGTCCTCACCGACGACGAGCCCCTCCTGCGGATGTCACGAGGACGCGAGATCGCGCTGCGGACATGGAGTCTCACCAGCCCCTCCTGAGCGCCCGTGCCCGGCAGTCTGCGACCGGGCGAGCCGCGGTGGCTCTGCTCCCCACCTGCTTTTCGTCTGCTACTCGGCGGGTGGGCCGGTGAGTTGGGAAACGGCTCGGACTGCACTCGTCTCCAGGGGGAAGTCCTTTGTATAAGGAGAACGACGAAAAGGGGCTGAGATGGAGATCTCGGGCATCATCAGTGCCATCCTGATCGGCATCATCATCGGTGTGCTGGGCCGGCTCGTGGTTCCGGGCCGTCAGCGGATCGGCATTCTGTGGACGATCGCGGTGGGCATCGTGGCCGCGCTCATCGGCTCGGTGCTCGCGAACGCGTTCGACGTGGGCGACACCGACGGGGTGGACTGGATCGAGTGGCTGATCCAGATCGGGCTCGCGGCGCTCGGTGTCGCGGCGCTGGACCGTTCGAAGGCGGGCCGCCGCTGACGAGAGCGGACACGGGAGCGGACGGCGGCGGTACACCGCACGCCGTTCGGCCCCTTCCTGCAGCGGGATCACGGCTCCTGTCGCGGGGTCACGGTTCCTGTCGCGGGCTCACGGCGCCGCGTGGACGTACGGGACGGTCGGGGTGAGCGGGGCGAAACCCAGCCGCTGGAGAATGGGGCGGCTCTGGTCGGAGGCGTCGACCTGGAGGTAGGGGTAGCCGAGGTCGACGGCGATACGGGCACGGTGGGCGACCATCGCGCGGTAGATGCCGCGACCCCGCCAGGCCTCGACCGTGCCGCCGCCCCACAGACCCGCGAACCGGGTGCCCGGGATCAGTTCCATCCGGGCCGAGCTGACTGGTACCTCACCGGCGAGGGCCACGACCGCGACGACGGTGTCCGGGGCCTCGTCGAGCAGGGCGAGCAGTTGGTGGCGCAGCCCGGTACCGGGTGCGCCGAAGGCCTGCTCGTGGACGTCGACCATGAGGTCGACCCCGGCGGCGTCGGTGACGGGCCGCAGCTCCACGCCCGGCGGTGGCTCGGCGTCGAGCTCCAGTTCCCCCGCCTCGATGATCATCAGGGTTTCCGCCGGTTCGGCGGTGAACCCGGCGGCCAGCAGGCGCTGCCCCAGATCCTGCGGCCGGTCGTGCCCGTACAGCTTCCACTCGAACTCGCGGCCCAGCTGTGCGAAGTAGCGGCGCTGCTCGGCGATCGCCGCGTCCGCGTCGGCCTCCGTGAGGTCCGACCAGAGCACTCCGTTCCAGCCCTGCTCCGATCCCACGTGCCGGACGACCCCGCCGACGCGTTCCACGACGGAGTCGGTGCCGAAGGGGCGCGCGTGCTCACGCATGTCCCGGTCGAACAGTGCCAGTACCGCTGTGTGATCCATCCCGCCACTCCAGCATCCGTGGACCGGCCGGGCAACGGAGTTTCGGGGGGGGTGCGCGGCGCCCGGTGTCAGAGGAGCGTCGGCTGCAGTGCTCCTTCGTGCGTGAGCAGCCGGACCTTGCGCTCGACGCCGCCGGCGTAGCCGCGCATGGATCCGTCCGCGCCGATCACCCGGTGGCAGGGGCGCACGAGGAGCAGGGGGTTCGCGCCGATCGCCGCACCCAGGGCCTGGATGCGCTCCCGGGGCAGACCGAGTCGATCCGCGAGGGTTCCGTACGTGGTTGTCGTCCCGTAGGGGATCTCCTCCAGGGCGTGCCACACACGCCGCTGGAAGTCCGTGCCTGTCGGGGTGAACTCGATGTCGAAGCGGGTGAGTTCACGGGCGAAGTAGGCGGCCAGCTGCCGTGCGACGGCCTCGAAGCGGTCCGGGTCCCGCCGCCAACCCGCCCTCGATTTAGGGGCGTTGCGCTGTTCGGGCATGGTCAGCGAGGTCAGTGTGACGCCGGCCCCCGTCTCCTCACCGACCAGCAGCAGTTCGCCCAGCGGGCTGTCGGTCGTCGTCCACGCGGTCATCGTCGCCTCCCGTTCCTGAACTTCGCTTCATGAGCTTCTGGTCATGAGCTTCGGTGTCACTTCCCATGGTGGGCCCGGACGATCAGGCGTGCTGGCGGGATTCGGACGTGGAGAGCGACGCCTTGCCTTCACACTGATGTGAGTGTTCCAGCCTGGCCCGATGACGACCGCCTCTCTCTCCGGTGGCACCGGTACGCCCGCCGCCACCACGCCCCGGCTGCCTCTCTCCGGGCTCCTCGCGCTGTCCACGGCGGCCTTCACCGCCGTCCTCACTGAACTGCTCCCGGCGGGTCTGCTGCCCCGGATGGCCCCGGATCTCGGCGTCTCCGAGGCACGGGTGGGCTTCCTGGTCACCGGGTACGCGCTCGCGTCGTTCCTCGCCGCGATCCCGCTGACGGCAGCGCTGCGGGGGCTGCCCCGGCGTCCCGTACTCATCGGCGCGCTCCTCGGTCTCGCGGCGGCCAACACAGTCACCGCGCTGTCCTCGTCGTACGGGCTGACGTTCGCGGCGCGGCTGACGGCCGGGGTCATGGGCGGCACGCTGTGGGCCATGCTCGTCGGGTACGCGGCCCGGATGGTGCCCGCGGAGCGGCGCGGCCGGGCCATCGCCCTCGTGCTGGCGGGCATCACCCTCGCCCTCTCGCTGGGCCTTCCCGCGGGCACGGCGCTGGCCGACGTGCTCGGCTGGCGTGCCGCGTTCGCCGCGCCCGCGGTGTCGGCCGCGCTGCTCGTGCTGTGGATACGGCGCCGGGTGCCGGGTTTTCCCGGCGAACCGCCCGGTGAGCGCGTGCCGTTGCTCCGCGTCGCCGCGCTGCCCGGGATCGGCACGGTCCTGTCCGTCACGCTGACGCTGCTCGTCGGCCATCAGGTGATGTACACGTACGTCGCGCCCTTCGCGGAGGACGCCGGTTTCGGCCGGACGGGGCTCGTGCTGCTGGTGTTCGGGGCCGCGACCGTCGCCGGGATCTGGCTGACCGGCGTCCTGGTCGACCGGCACCTGCGGCGAACCCTGCTGGGCGCGCTGGCCCTGTTCGCGGCGGCGATGCTCGCGCTGGGAGCCTGGGCCGGACAGCCCGCCGTCCTGCTGATCGCGGTCGCCCTGTGGGGTGCGGCGTTCGGCGGGGCGCCGACCCTGATCCAGACCGCCCTGGTCGACGCCTCCGGGACCGCGAACGCCGACGTGGCCACCTCGCTCCAGGCCACCGTCTACAACGCGGGCATCGCGGCCGGTTCCCTCACCGGCGGCCTGGTCCTGGAGAGTTCCGGCGCCGCGGCGCTGCCCTGGACGACGCTCCTGCTGGTCACCGTGACCCTCGCGACCGTCGCGGCGGGCCGCCGCCGGGCCTTTCCGCCCCGACGCCCCTCGGACGTACGCGCGAACGCGGGAGACGACTGAGCCGTACGTGAGGGGGCAGGCGGGAGAGATCGGCTCACCGCCACCGAGGCCAGGAGATGTGGTGTCGCACGATCTGTCAGCCCCCGCGCCGACCGCGCCACGGGGAAGCCTCACCGCGATCCCTGCCGAGCCGGTGTCCGCCCGCAGGGATCCGTACTTCGACAACGCGAAGTACCTCACCATCGTGCTGGTGGCCTGTGGCCACGCCTGGGAACCCCTGACCCACGGAAGCCGGTTCGCGACCGCCGCGTATCTGACCGTCTACGCCTTCCACATGCCCGCGTTCGCCCTCGTCTCCGGCTATTTCTCGCGGAGTTTCGACATGGCGCCGGGCCGGGTGCGGCGGCTCCTGACGAGCGTCGTCGTGCCGTATCTGGTCTTCGAGACCGCGTACACGCTGTTCTACCGGTGGGCGCAGGACGACCCCGGCTATCCGCTGAGTCTGCTGGACCCCTGGTACGTGATGTGGTTCCTGCTCGCGCTCTTCATCTGGCGGATCACCACTCCTCTGTGGCTGACGCTGCGTCACCCGGTGCCGGTCGCCATGGCGTTGGCCGTGCTGGCCGCCGTCTCACCGGATCTGGGCGGGGACATCTCCATCCAGCGGGTCCTGGGATTCCTGCCGTTCTTCGTGCTCGGTCTGACGCTGCGCGCCGAGCACTTCGAACGGCTGCGGACCTGGCGCGTACGGCTGTTCGCGCTGCCGGTGGGAGCCGCGGCGCTGATCACGGCGTACCTGGTGGCGCCCTGGTTCAGCGCCGGCTGGCTCTACCACCGGGGCAGTGTCACGGGCCAGGGCGTACCGAACTGGGTGGGCCTGTTCACCACACCCGCGCTGTTCTGCCTCGCCCTGGTCCTGACGGCCTGCTTCCTGTCCTGGGTCCCCGGGCGGCACCTGTGGTGCACGGCGCTGGGCGCGGGCACGATGTACGGCTATCTGCTGCACGGTTTCGTCATCAAGGCATCCCGCTTCTGGGACTGGTACGACCACGCCTGGCTGCACACCGCACCCGGCGAACTGGCCGTCACCGCGGCGGCCGTGGGCCTCATCACCGCGCTGTGCACCGCCCCGGTCCGCAGGGTGTTCCGGTTCGCCGTCGAACCGCGCATGGAGTGGATGTTCCGCCGCCGCGACGAGGTCCCGTCGGGGCGAGCGGCCAAGGACGGCTAGCCGAGTTCCAGCGTCGTGACCACGTACACGCGGTCCGTGGCATACGGCCGGACCGGGCCCGTGTACATCCGGGCCGTCTCGAACGACGGGGTGAGGCCGTGCTCCTCGGCCAGGGCGACGGCCGACGTGTGCGTCTCCGGGATGTCGGCGCAGACCCGCCGACCGCCGGACTCGCCGATCAGTGCGGCGAAGAGCGCTCGGGCGTCGTCCGGGGTGTCCGCGAACAGCGGGCCGATGCGCAGGGAGTCCGCGGCGGGCCGGATCACGCCGTAGCCGGTGAGCCGCCCGCCGACCACCCGGACCAGGGCGCGATGCCCGGTGGCGCCGAGCCAGCTCTCCACGAAGCGCGGCCGGTCGGCGGGGTGGCAACGGCTGTCGTACGCGATGATCGCGTCGAGGTCGGTCGCCTCCGCGCCGCGGACGCCGGAGGCGGCGGTCGTGATGGCGGCGGTAGCGGTGGCCGCGCCCGCTGTCGGGACTCCGCCGTAGCGGAAGGTCTTGTGGGCGAACTCGAATCCCGACCGCCGGTAGTTGCCCTGCTGCGCGACCACGCCGTCCAGGCCGACGGTCCGCCCGCCCGCGTGCGCGAGCGCCGTCCTCCAGGTGGTGAGCCCGTAGCCGCGGCCGCGCAGGTCGGGACGGACGAGGTAGCAGCCCAGGAACGCGTAGTCGGCGCCGTAGTTGACGACGGAGATCGCCGAGACCGGTTCACCGTCGATGCGGCCGAGGAAGAAGCCCTCCGGGTCCTGGGCGAAGAAGCACGGCCCGTCCGACACTCCCGGGTCCCAGCCCTCGTCCCCCGCCCATGCCTTGATCACCGGCCAGTCGCCGAGCGCGGCCCGGGTGACGACGAGGCCTTCGGGGTGCGAAGAGGGGGAGGTCATCGAGCCGCTCCGTTCTTGACCGGACACACAGAACCATGGCACGTACGGGCCCGGGGTCGTGCCCGGACCCGTATGTGCCGGCGACTTCGGGTCAGTGCCCGTCCCGGCGCCCGGTCCGCTGTGCGGCGGGCCGGAAGCGGCGGTGCAGGGCGACTCCGCCCAGCAGCAGCGCGGCACTCGCGGCGGCCGTCGGGCCCAGCAGGTCCGTACCGGTCTGCGCGAGGGCGGCCCTGGGGACCGCCTGCGGCAGGATCTGCGGCCCCTCGGCCTCCACCGGGTCGGCGGGGTCGGCGGGGTCCGCCGGGTCCACGGGCGGCTCCGCCGGCTGGGCCGGCTTCGAACCGGACGGTGTCTCCGGGAGCTGCGGCCCCTCGCCCGAGGTGTTCGTGGATTCGTTGCCGACGGCGGGGTTGCCGATGCCGACCACGCTCACCGAGTTGCCGGTGACGTTCACGGGGAGCTGGACCGGCAGGTGCACGCCGTTGCCGGAGATCAGGCCCGGGGAATCCTTCTCGGCGCCCTCGGCGACCGCCCCGGCGGAGCCGTCGTGGCCGCCTCCCTTGCCGTCGCCGCCCTTGTTGGCGCAGCTGTTGCCCGCCGCGGGGTTGAGGAGCCCGACCACGTTGACGGTGTTCCCGCACGCGTTCACCGGCACGTCCACCGGGAGCTGGACGGTGTTGCCGGAGATCACCCCGGGCGAGTGGGCCGTGCCGCCGTCGGCCGCGGAGTCCGCGAACGCCGGCATGGTCACGGCCACGGCGCCGGAGGCGGCGGCCACGATGATCAAACCACTTCGGGCAACCCGTTTCATAGGTTCCCTGCCTTCCAGGACATGATCGCGAGCAGGCGCCCGCACCGTTTAAACGCGGGCAAACCATGCAGGTTATGGCTCATCCGGCAAACGCCCCCCTTCGAGCGGACGACCGAACGCGGCCGAACACGGCCCGGCGGACAGCGGTCGAGAGGACCCCGGCCGAGCAGGCGTCGGCCGGGCGGGCGGCGCAGGATAAGGCCTGTTCCGGCGCCCCGCTCGCCGAGAGGCGTGGCCGCAGGTGCCCCCTTATCGTGATCGAGGGGGAAATCCCGGCTGTGGGCCGGGGCGTCCCGGGAGGCCTGATGCTGTCAACGCGCCAACGCCGCGCCTTCACCTGCGCCATGACGCTGGCCCTGCTGGGAGCAGGACTGCCGTCGCTGGCCGCGGCTGCCGCCGACCGACCCGACCTGTCCCGCTTCCACGACCAGACGATCCAGTGGTCGGCCTGTCCGGGCGACGGACTGCCCGACGGCCTGCAGTGCGGGAAGGTGACCGTCCCCGTCGACTACGCGAACCCCGCCGACGGGACGCTCGACCTGGCCATGGCCAGATTCCGGGCGACCGGCAAGTCCAGAGGCTCGGTGCTGCTGAACTTCGGCGGCCCCGGCGGCCCGGGGGTCGGCGAACTCGCCGACGGCGGCAAGGACTTCATGGGTCTCACGAACGGCTACGACGTGGTGACCTTCGATCCGCGCGGCGTCGGCCGGAGCTCGCCGGTCAGCTGCGGCGAGGGCATGGAGGACGGAACGCGGGCCCCCGACCCCGACGCGGAGACCGGGGCGGAGCCGGACGAGAGCGACGATCCGCGGGCCGCTCTCGAAGTGCTGCGCGAACTCGCCGCGGACTGCACCGAGCACTCCGGGCCGGTACTGCGGCACATCGGCACGGTCGACGCCGCGCGCGACCTCGACGTGATGCGCGCGGCCCTCGGCGACAAGAAGCTCAACTACCTGGGCTTCTCGTACGGAACGCGGCTGGGCGCGGTGTACGCGGCCCAGTTCCCCGGCAGGACCGGCCGGATGGTCCTCGACGGCGTGGACACCCTCACCGAACCGCTGAGCGAGCAGGGCGTCACCGGCGCCCAGGGCCAGCAGACCGCCCTGGACGACTTCCTCGACTGGTGCACCGAGGACGTCAACTGCGCGTTCGGCCAGGACCCGCGCTCGGCCCGGGAGGAGGTGCTCCGGCTGATCGGCTCGCTGGACGCGGACCCGGTGCCGTCGGACTTCGGCATACCGTTCTCCGGCCAGGACCTGGTGGGCGCGATAGGGCAGGCCCTCTACAGCAAGGAGCTGTGGCCGGCCCTCTCGCAGGCACTCACCTCGCTGGTCCAGGACGGGGACACGCGGGGCATCATGGGGTTCTACGTCGGCGGCGACTCGCACCCCCATGACCGCCTCCCCCGCCAGGACTCCCCTCGTGAGGACGGCGGTCTCGTCGACGAGGGCGAGATCCCGCTCGACAACCTCCCGGCCGCGCTCATGGCCGTCAACTGCGCCGACGACCCCGACCGGCCCACCGCCGACCAGGTCGTCGGGAACCTCGGCAGGCTGCGTGCCGCGTACGAGCAGGCGTCACCGGTCTTCGGCCGGTACCGGCTCGCCCAGGCCCTGATGTGCTACGGACGCCCCAAGGGCACCTCGTACATCCGTGACGAGGTACGGGACGTCGACACCCCGAAGATGCTCCTCGTCGGCACCCGCGGCGACCCCGCCACGCCGTACCGCTGGACCACCGAGACCGCGGACCGGCTCGGCCCGTCGGCCGTCGTCCTCGACAACAAGGGCGAGGGCCACACCGGTTACTCCTCCTCGAAGTGCGTGCACCGGAAGATCGACGACTTCCTGCTGTACGGGCGGCTGCCGGCCGACGGCAGCTCGTGCGGCCCGGAGGAGTGAGCCACGTACGACACACCTGGAAGGGGAAGGGGTCGAGAAGTCGGCCCGGCCTCAGAAGTCGACCGGGTCGCGCACGATCGGGCACGTCATGCAGTGCCCGCCGCCCCTCCCCCGCCCCAGCTCGGCGCCGACGATGGTGATGACCTCGACGCCCGCCTTGCGCAGCAGGGTGTTGGTCTGGGTGTTGCGGTCGTACGTGAAGACCACGCCAGGCTCCAGCGCGACGGCGTTGTTGCCGCTGTCCCACTGCTGGCGCTCCGAGGCGTAGACGTCGCCGCCCGTCTCCACGACCCGCAGGGCGGGGAGCCCGAGGGCCTTGGCCACGACGTCCACGAAGGGGCGGGAGCCCTCGTCGGTCAGTTCGACGCCGGGTGCCTTGTCGGAGGGCCGCAGGGAGAAGGTGTGGACCTTGTCCATGATGGCCGGGTACAGGGTCACGAGGTCGCGGTCGGCGAAGGTGAACACGGTGTCGAGGTGCATCGCGGAACGCAGTCCGGGCATGCCCGCGACGATCACGTGCTCGGCGGCCCCGTTGGCGAACAGGGCCGCCGCGACCTGGGTGATCGCCTGGCGGGAGGTGCGCTCGCTCATGCCCATGAGGACCACGCCGTTGCCGACGGGCATGATGTCGCCGCCCTCGAACGTGGCCTGCCCCCAGTCGAGTTCGGGGTCTCCCCACCACACCGCGGAACCCCGGTAGTCCGGGTGGAAGGTGTAGATCGCCTTCATGAGGAGCGTCTCGTCGTGCCGGGCGGGCCAGTACAGCGGGTTGAGGGTGAGTCCGCCGTAGAGCCAGCAGGTCGTGTCCCGGGTGTAGAGGGTGTTCGGCAGCGGCGGCATCAAGTACTCGCGTGCGCCGGTGGATTCGCGCGCAAGGGACACGTAACCGGTGCGGAACTCGTCGGGCAGGTCGACGGTGGACAGGCCGCCGATCAGGTACTCGGCGAGTCTGCGGGGCTCCAGCGACTCCAGGAAGGCACGGGTGTCGTCGAGGAGTCCGAGGCCGACCTCGTTCGCGGTGATCTTGCGGTCCAGGAGCCAGGCGCGGGCCTCCGGGTCGGCCATGGTCTGTGCGAGCAGGTCGTGCAGTTCGACGACGTCGACGTCCCGTTCGCGCATCTTGTTCACGAAGTCGGCGTGGTCGCGCTGGGCGTTCTCCACCCACATGACGTCGTCGAAGAGCAGGTCGTCGGAGTTGGTGGGGGTGAGTCTGCGGTGGGCGAGGCCGGGTGCGCAGACCAGTACCTTGCGCAGTCTGCCGACCTCGGAGTGGACGCCGTACGCGGGCCGGGTCGGGGTGTCCTGTCGGGTCACGGTCTGCCTTTCGCGGAGTGTGTCGGTGTCTGCGGGGTCAGAGGCTGATCCAGCCGCGCGCGAGCGCGACGACGCCCACGACGGCGCCGGCCACCGAGACGGCGAGGATGACGAGTTCACGGGGAGAGAAGAGCCGGCGGCCCTGTTCACGGCGGGCCATGACGAACAGGACCGTGGCGGGCGCGTAGACGATGAGGGACACGAGGAGGTACTTGAGGCCGGCCGCGTAGATGAGGAACGCGGTGTAGACGGTGGCCAGCGCGGCGACCGGGAGGTCCCACCGGCCCGCGCCGCCGGACCGCGCGACCATGACGGCGAACGCGGCGGCCAGCAGGAACGGGATGAGGGTCAGGGCGCTGGTCAGATCGAGCGCGAAGTTGAACGCGTCGTCCGAGAAGAGCGTGACGACGAGCACGACCTGGGTCAGCACGGTGGTGATCAGCAGGGCGGGCACGGGTACGTCGGCCGCCGTGGAGCGGCCCAGGAAGCGGGGCATGTCCTCGTCCTTGGCGGCGACGAAGAGCACTTCGGCGGCCATCAGGGTCCAGGCGAGGTAGGCGCCGAGGACGGAGACGATCAGGCCGACGCTGACGAAGACCTTGCCCCAGGTGCCGACCGCCTCCTCCAGGACGCCCGCCATGGAGGGCTGGCGCAGCTCGGCGATCTCGCTCATCGGCAGGATGCCGTACGACACGACGGTGACCGAGGCGAAGATCGCGAAGACGCTCAGGAAGCCCAGGACGGTCGCGCGTCCGACGTCCTCGCGGCGTTTGGCGTGCCGGGAGTAGACGCTGGCGCCCTCGACCCCGAGGAACACGAAGACCGTGGCCAGCATGGTGCCCTTGACCTGCTGGAACAGTGATCCGGCGTAGTCGGCGCCGGCGAAGTTCTCGGCGAAGACGCCGGGCTTGAGGCAGAACAGCGCGATGAGGACGAAGACGAGGATGGGCACGACCTTGGCGACCGTGACGATCCGGTTGATGGCCGCGGCCTCCTTGACCCCACGGCTGATGAGCAGGAAGAACGCCCACAGGCCGGCGGAGGAGAGCAGCATGGCGAGGACCGTGTCGCCGTCGCCGAGCGCCGGGGCGATCGCCCCGATCGTCGACATGATGAGGACCCAGTACGTCACGTTGCCGACGCAGGCGCTCGCCCAGTAGCCGAACGCGGCGAAGAAGCCGAGGTATTCGCCGAAGCCGGCCTTCGCGTAGGCGTAGACACCGGCGTCGAGGTCGGGTCTGCGCAGCGCGAGCCGCTGGAAGACGAAGGCCAGCATGAGCATGCCGGCGCCGGCCACCGCCCAGGCGATGAGCGCGCCGGCCACGCCGGTCTCCTGGCCGAAGCGCCGGGGCAGCGAGAAGACGCCCGCGCCGACCATGGAACCGACGACCATCGTGGTCAGCGTGGGCAGGGTCAGTTTGGCTGCGGGTGTCCGGGGCTCGGTTCCGTCTCCGGCCCCGGTTCCGGTCTCGGCCTGGCTCATGGAGGTCCTCGGGCGTGGCAGGGAGACACGACGCGACTGCCCGGCGACATTAACAACTAATTGCCCCTTTTGCCCGACCTGATTCCCCCGAATGACTCGCCGCCGATTCAGTCATATGGTGCATCTATGGAGCATCTTCTGAGCCCCGCCACCCTCACCGAGCTGCGTCGGCCGCGGCCCTACCCGGCGGTGTCGGTGCTGACACCGACGCACCGCAGGGAGCCCGACAAGGCGCAGGATCCCGTCCGGCTGCGCAATGTGCTGGCCGAGGCGAAGAAGCAACTGGAAGCAGATCCCGCGGTCACCCGTGAGCGGCGGACGGACGTCGTCGAGCAGCTCGAACAGGCGCTGGCGGAGATCGATCTGAACCACTCCGAGGACGGCCTCGCGATCTTCGCGGCTCCCGGGGAGCACCAGGTGTGGTCGCTGGCCCGGACCGTGCCGGAGCGCGTCGTCCTCTCGGACACGTTCCTGACCCGTAATCTCGTCGCCGCGCAGGCCGCCGAGAGCCCGTTCTGGGTGCTGACGGTCTCCGCCGACCGGATCTCGCTGTGGAGCGGCGGCGGGGAACGCGTCGTCGAGGCGGACACGGCGGGGTTCCCGATGACACGGAGCCTGGAACCGCAGGACGTCGAGCGCGAGGAACGGGTCGGCGAGGTGCCGAGCACCTTCCGCGACGAGGAGACACGACACTTCATGCGGGACGCGGACACCGTCCTCGCCGCCGTCCTGCGCTCCGACCCGCGGCCCGTGTACGTCGCCGGTGAACAGGCCGCTCTCTCGCTCCTCGGCGACGTCGGCAACGTCACCAAGGACGCCGTCCACGTTCCGCACGGCGGGCTCGGGCACGCCGGGGCCGAGGCGGTGTGGCAGGCGGTCCGTCCGCTGGTCACGGCCGAGGACCGGAGGAACGTCGAGACCGTGACGACCGAGCTGAAGAACGCCAAGGGCCGCCGGGCGTTCGCGGCGGGCGTCGACGAGGTCTGGCAGAACGCGACGGCCGGCCGTGTGGGTCTGCTGGCCGTCGAGGAGAACTACCGTGTGACGGTACGCGACGACGGCGGCGACCATCTCGTCCCGGCCGACGGCGACGATCTCGACGCCCGGCACGACATCGTGGACGAGATCGTCGAACAGTGCCTGGACACCGGCGCCCAAGTCCGCTTCGTACCGGACGGGACGCTGGCCGAGGCGCAGGGCATCGCGGGAGTGCTCCGGTACTGAGACCCCGCGCGCTCAGCCCAGTTCGGCGCTTCCGAGGTGCTGCAGGAGCTGGTCCGTGGTGAGCGGGTGGAACGGTCCGCTGCGCGCGTCGCGGTACAGCCTCTCCAGCGGGTGGCCGCGGCGGTAGGCGCCGCCACCGACCAGGCGCATGCCGATGTCGACGACGCGGATCGCGTTCTCGGTCGCCACAACCTTCGGGATCTCCAGCGCGCCGAGCCTCAGCGCCGGTTCGTCCGGCAGGTCGCGCCCCTCGTTGAGGCGCGCGGCGGCGACCTCGATCGTGTTGGCGGCGGCCTCGATGAGTACGCGCATCTCCCCGACACCGACCTGCACCAGCTGCTGGTCGCCGACCTTGACGTCGGCGGCCTCGGGCACCGCGCCGAGTCGCTTCGTCCGCAGGATCGCGCGCGTCTCGTCGTACGCACGGCGGGCGAGCCCGAGGTACACCGACGCGAAACTCAGCGTCTGCCATTCCAGGTTCGCGAACAGACCCGGCCGGAACTCCGGGGACACGAGGTCGCCGACCGGTACGAACACGTCCTCGAACACCACGGTCTCGGTGCCCGTCGCACGCATGCCGAGCGCGTCCCAGGTCTTCTCGACGCGTACGCCCTCGGCCGAGGCCGGACAGACGAGCAACACCTCGCGCGTCGCGCGCACCGCGTGGTCGGCCGGCAATTCGCCGTCGGGCTCGGTGATCGTGGCGTTCAGCGTGTGGAAGTCGGCCACCGGCGCCAGGGTGCCCCAGCTCTTGCGGCCGCTGACACGGAACCCGCCGTCGACCGGCACGGCACGGGTGTCGGCCAGGCCGATCACGCCGGCGCGGGTCTCGCTGTACGCGCCGTCGAACAGGTGCCCGTCGCGTGCCACGCCCGGGAAGAAGCGCTGCTGGTGTTCCTCGCTCCACATGCCGCGGAAGAAGCCGATCACGCCCCAGTGCATGGTGAAGGCCAGCGCGATCGCCGGATCGCCGTACGCCAGCAGTTCCACGCACCGCGCGGTGGTCGCGATGTCGGCGCCCCACCCGCCGTACCGCTTCGGGACGTTGAGTCCCGGCAGTCCCAGCGCCCTTACGCGCTCGGCCAGTTCGTACGGGAACGTGTTCTCCGCGTCGTGCCGCGGCCCGGCCTTGCCGAACTCCTCCGCCAGTTGGCGGCAGATCTCGAAGGCCCGCTCGCGCTCGGCGGAGTCCATCTCGACGACGTGCACCGGTGAGGCCATCGAGTCCTCCTCGCTCACGGCGGCGCGGGACGTCGCCGGACTCTGCGGGGCTGCGGGGGACCGTGCGGAAAGCTCCTACAGCAGAATCAAATACAGCAGACCTCGCCGACGCCGCAAGAACGCCTGCCCGAAACGGCCGTCCGGCCGGGCCGGGTCAGTCGCGTTCCGCGTTGAGCCGGTCCACCGCGGCCTTCGCGTCACCGACGGTCAGGTAGTCGATGGCGACGAAGTTGACCGGCGCGCCCCTCACCCGTTCGCACGTGTGCGCCCGGTCCAGTACGGCCCGGCGGGTGTTGATCTCGCCCGCGTCGAGACGGCTGCCGCCGTCGGCGGTGATGAAGTGGTTGAGCAGGAACAGCCGCTTGCCCGTGCCGCCGCGGTGCGGGACACAGCTCAGTTCCGCGGGGGAACGGAAGGCGAACGGCGTCTCCATGGCGTACCGGTAGAAGTTGCGGTACCAGGGCGCCGGCCCGTCGGCCCGCTCGGCGAAGACCACGAGACGACGGCCGCTGTCGATCATCTCGCCGAGCGTCGGCCAGGGCCGGTCCGGATCCTCGTCCGGTGTGAACAGCAGGTCCCGCAGACCCGCTTCGCGGAACGCGGCCTCCGTCTCCTCGCCGCTGAGGGCGTCCTGGACGATCAGCGTGACGACGTCCCCCGGGTGGGCTCGCAGCCAGTCGCCGATCTGCCGCAGCGTCGGCACCAGTTCGATCGCGCCCGCACGGCAGACGGAGTGGCAGAGCCACAGGCCCGGCCTCGGCGGGTTGAGCCCCTGGACGGCAACGGTGATCTGACGGCGCAGCTCGGGCGGGAAGTCCGACTCGTCGAGCCGGTCGGTCACTTCCTCGGGGCGCTCCCAGCGGTAGGTGTCGAGCTGCAGGGCCCGTACGCCCGCGTCGAGCTGATCGGCGATGAGGGGGTCCTGGAGGGGGCCGATGAACTTGTCGGCGGTGGTGGACATGGCGTTGTGCGAGGTGAGCTGGGCGACCTCGTCGTACCGCCGGTCGCACAGGCGCGGGCTGCCCTGGCAGCTGCGCGGGGTGTCGTCGGAGAAGGCGATCGGCACGAGTGCGGCACCCGCGAGGGCGAGGGCCGTCGCGCCGGCCGCGGGCCAGAGCCCCGGCCGCCACGCGCGTACGGGCGCCCTGCGCCGCTCCCCCGCCCAGGCCAGGCCGACCAGGAGAGCGCCGGCGACCACCGGCACGAGGGCGGCGGTCAGCATTCCCGCGAGGAAGCGGTCGACGGCGGTGGTCTGCAGGTCGTCGAGCAGGCGGGCCGCCGACTCCGGCCAGGCCGCGGAGATGTCGACCGGCCTGCGGCCCACGGTCCACAGGACCACGAGCGCGACGAGCGCCGTGCACAGTCCGCCGGCCGCGAGCGCCCAGCCGAGGTGTCGCAGTCGCCGGGGCCGGGAGTCGGGGCCGGTGAACCAGAGTGCGGCGAGGGCCGCGATGCCGAGGGCGGCGGCCAGGGGCTCGACGACGTCGAGGGTGAGGTGGGTCGCCGCGCGGACCTGACGCACCTCGTCGAGTTCGAGGTCGGCGGCGATGTCCCAGGTCCCGCCGTCCGCGACCGTGCGCAGCCGGGCGGCGGCGGCGCGGGTGCGCTCCGAGAAGGCGGCCGGTCCGACGGCGGCGAGGGCGGTGGCCACGTCGCCGTTCTGCAGGGCGACCGTGACCTCCGGGCGCAGCGTGCCGCGTACGTCCTCGGGGGCGGCCCGCAGCAGGGCGTCGGCGGCGGTGGCCGCCTGGGCCTCCGTCAGGGCCAGCGTCGGCAGGCCTTCCGGGGGCCGGCCGGCACCGACCTGCCCCACCGCGTCCTTGAGGTCGGCGAGGAAGGCCGGAAAGTCCGGTTCCTTCTGCTCCTGGAGCGAGGAGACCATGTCGCCGAAGTACGCCCTGGTCAGGCCGGTGATGTTGGCGATGACCGGCCGCAGGTCGACGGAGAGCCGCAGGTCGTCCCTGGTTCCGCGCAGGTAGTCGACGAGATGCCCGATCTGCTGGTCCGTCAGCGCGCGCAGGGTCTCGGGCGGGAGGACCGTCTTGAGGTTGGAGGTCAGTACGGCCTCGGGCACCGGGAGCCGCCCCAGGAGGTCGCGGGTGACCGGCGTGATCCGCGGGTCGACCAGCACCTGGTTGTAGAGCCGGTCGTACGCGCGTTCGTCGGCCAGCACCGAACGGTGGAAGCCCGCGCTCAGTACGGTGCTGCGCGCGGTGGCCGTCAGCGCGACGACCGCGACGCACAGGACCGCGCAGATCCAGGCCACGCAGCGCAACGCTCGTATCCGGGCCGACCCGACCATGCCCTCATGCTGCGCCAAGGGGCGCGCGGTGGCGAGCCGTGCGGCGGAACGGGTGAGGCGTTTCCGGACGGACCGGCGGCCTGTGGGCCCGCACGGCATGCCTCACTGAATTATCCGACATAAAGTTCATTTCGACCGCCCGGCCGCTCCGGCTCATCCCCACCGACACCGCTAGCGACAGCGACAGCGACAGCGAGGACAGCACTCGATGAACACACCACCGTCCCAGGGGCCCCACGGGCCCCGCCGACAGGGCCGCACGCGTTCGATCGTCGTCGCGGTGGCGGCGCTGGCCGCGGTCGCGAGCGCCGTCACCTCGTGCAGCACGGGCAGCGACTCGGACACCTCCACCCCCTCCTTCAGCGAACGCCCCTCGCCTCCCGACACCGCGTCCTTCTCGGGAACGGCCCCCTCGATGAAGGAGTCGGTCGTCGAGTCCGCGCGCGCCGCGGCCTCCGCGGCGGCGTCCTCCGCCTCGGCCGCGGCCTCCTCCTTCGAGGCGTCCGTGTCGGCGGAGGTGGAGCGGGCCAACAGTGCCGCGGAGAAGGCGCTCAAGGACGTGGACGGCCAGGGAAACGCCATGTCCGACGTCTCCATGACCGGCAAGCCGCGGTCCGGGACCGGCGGCCTGCTCGTCGTGCTGGTGAACATCACCAACAAGACCGACAGCAAGGCCTCGTACGCCGTGCGGGTCGATTTCACCGACTCCTCCGGCAAGACGGTGGAGACCCGGTATGTCGGCGCCGAGGACCTCGCGCCGGGCGAACGCGCCCAGCCACTGGCCGTGAGCCGCAAACCGGCCGACCCGCCCCTGACTCCCAAACTGTCCCAGGCCCAGCGGTACTGACCTGCTGCGCGGCTGAGGGGACGGTGCGGCGCGCGGCCATTGCCTGTGCCGCGCGGAGCGGCTAGGAAGATCGGATGACTCGCTCCCCGCTCCCGGTCTGCGGCCCCGAGGGGCCCTTGCGCGCCGCGCCCTCGGCGCAGGGCCCGTCCCCCGTCCGGGCCGTGCTGTTCGACTTCGGCGGCACGCTCTTTCAAATGGGCTCCTACGCCGACCGGATCCGTGCCGTGGTGCAACGGCCGGTCGGTGAGCGGGAGATGGGCGAGTTTCTGAACGGGCTGGAGAAAGGGCTGGCCGATCCGGACGTCGTCGAGGCGCAGCGCGGGCGTGATGTGTCCTCGCGCGCACACCGGCACGCGTTCACCACGTGGTACGCGTCGGTACCGGAGCTCGCGCCGCACGCGGACGCGCTCTACGCGCAGTTGCAGGCACCCGAGCACTGGGTGCCGTACGCGGACACACGGTCCACGCTCGCACGGCTGAGCGACGAGGGCATCGCGCTCGGCGTGGTCAGTGACGTGGGCTGGGATCTGCGGGCGACGTTCGCGCACCACGGACTCGATCAGTATTTCTCGTCGTGGGTGCACTCCTACGCGTACGTCAGGAGAAGCCCGACCCGGTGCTCTTCGGGCGCGCCTGCCGCGAGTTGGGGGTCCCGGCCACCGAGACGCTGATGGTCGGTGACCATCCGGCGAAGGACGGCGGGGCGGCGGGCGCGGGGCTCCGGGCCTATGTGCTGCCCGCCGGAGCCGCTCCGGGCGCGGTCCGGGGGCTGGACGCCGTGCTGCGGCTGGCAGGGCCGGCCGGGGCGAGTCGCACCCCTTCGACTCCCCCGGGTTGAGTACGACTGTCGAGTACGCCTGTTGAGTACGCTCCGGCCGCCGATCCGCGTACCGGATTCGTCCCGGTCAGCTCCCCCGGCAGGACAGCGGCACGTGCCAGCGGCACCACCCTGTCGTGTGTTGCCGAATCCCTTACAGCGCGTCGCAGGCTGTGCAACAGTCGTAACGGTCCTTCCCTCTGCCTTGGTCGTACCGTGCCTGTATCGGAGTACGTCATGCCGTCCCCTCTCTCGGCGGACCACCCTGCCGCCCAGCCGCCTCCGCGCGGCGCGGTCGACGCGCTCATCTCGCAGACGCGCCGGCTCCGGGGCGACATGGACGCCGTCCGACGCGACGCGCCGGCCGACGGCACGGACCCGGAGGGCCGCTGGCAGCGTGCTCTGTGCGACCTGGCGATGCATCAGATCGACGACCTCGACGCGCACTTGTCGCAGTTGAGGGACGGCCCCTCGACCGTGCCCGCCGAACGGGAAGCGGCACCCCCCGCCGTACGGGCCGTGCCGCCCCCGTCCCCCGGGCGCGGCTCGCTGATCAGCCGGGTCGGCAGTGCCGAGTGGAACCTGCTGACGGACGAGGCCACGTGGTCCGGTGAGTTGTACCAGATCCTCGGCAGGGACCCCGCGGCTCCCCCGCTCACCCTCGACGAACTGCCCTCCGTCGTCCTCGACGAGGACCGGCCGAGGCTGACCTCGATGGTCACGGACTGTCTGATCGACGGCAAACCGATCGACGGGGAGTTCGGCATGGTCCGGCCCGACGGCGGTGTACGGACCGTGCACATGATGGGCGAGCCGGTGCTCGACGCGGACGGCAGCACCGCCTCGATGTGGGCCGTCCTGCGGGACGTCAGCGAACTGCGCCGCAGCCAGCGGACCGTCAGTGAGACCAGAGACTCGCTGCAACGCCAGCGGCAGGCCGCACAGACCGAACACCGCCTCGCGGTCGAGCTGCAGGAGACCGTCCTGCCACCGTGGCGCGGCTCCCCGCCGCTCCCGCAGCAGGGCCCGGGAACGCTGGACCTGGCCGCCCGCTATCTGCCCTCCTCGACCAGCACCCTGATCGGCGGCAACTGGTACGACGCCCTCGACATGCCCGACGGACAGACGCTGTTGAGCGTCGGCGACCTCACCGGCCACGGCGTCGCCGTCACCTCGGGCATGGCGATGCTGCTCGGCGCGCTGCGCGGCATGGCCGTGGCGGGCACCGAACCCGGCCAGCTCATGTCCTGGCTCAACCAGTTACTCGACTCCTCCGCCCAGCCCGCCCTGGGCAGCGCGGTGTGCTGCCGCTACCGGCCGCAGAGCCGGACCCTCGTGTGGGCGCAGGCCGGACACCCCGCCCCGCTGCTGTTCCGCAACGGGACGGGGCGCATGCTCGCTCCGCCCGACGGCGTCCTGCTCGGCGCCACCTCGGGTGCCGTCTACGTGCAGGCCGAAGTGCCCCTCGAACCGGGCGACCTGCTGCTCCTGCACACCGACGGGCTGGTCCCCGCGCGGTCGGGATGCCTCCGCCCGGACGTGACCGGGACGGTGGAGAGCACCGCGGACGTCAGCCGCCTCCTCGACCTGGCCCCCCGTTTCCAGGAGGCCCGCAGCGCCCAGGACTGCGTACGGACCGTGGTGGAGGAGTTCGGTGAGACGGAACGCGAGGACGACGCCTGCGTCCTCGTGGCCCGGGTCACCACCTGAGGAGTCCTGAGGCGGGCGGCCCGGGTCGTCGGTCGCAGCGCACACGTCCCGGCGCGCGGGTCTCGGCGCACAAGCCCCCTACGCCCGTGCGCCGTTGCCGCCCCTCGGCTTCAACGCACCCGACTTCAACGAGCCCTTGGGCAGCGACAGTTTGATCTCCTCACGCAGATCGTGGATCTTCGGATAGCTGGAGTACTGCCCCGTCAGCCGGTACATCTCGCGGAGCCGGTCCCAGGTGCGATGGGACGAGTTCGACCCCATCGACGTCAGGGCCAGGCGCGCGTACCGGTCGGCCTGTTCGGGGTCGTCGGCGAGGAAGCAGGCGGAGGCGAGCGAGAGATGGTCGAAGATCTTCGACCGGTCCCGGCCCTTCTCCCGGAGCGCCAGGGCCTCCTTGGCGTGGCGCTGCGCGACGGCCGCCGCGGCCGGGTCGTGCTCCGCCAGCGTCCGGTACGCCAGGGCCTGCATGCCGTGCATGTCCGCCTCGTCGAAGAGCTGCATCCAGCTCGGCGGCGGCACGTCACCCTTGTCCGAGACGAAGAGGTCCTCCGCCTCGCCCAGGGTGCGCCGCATGGCCTGGCCCTTGCCCAGTGACGCCTGTGCCCAGGCCTCGATGGTGTAGAGCATGGCCCGCGTACGCGGCAGGACCTCGTCGCCTGATCCCGACTTGGCGAGATGCATGAGGTCGAGCGCGTCGTCGGGCCGGCCCAGGTGCACCATCTGACGGGCCGCCCGGGAGAGGGCCTCGCCCGCACGGGGCCGGTCACCGCCTTCCCGGGCCGCGTGCGCGGCGATGATGAAGTACTTCTGAGCCGTGGGCTCCAGGCCGACGTCGTGCGACATCCAGCCCGCGAGCACGGCGAGATTGGCGGCGACGCCCCACAGGCGCCGCTGCAGATGGTCGGGGTGCCGGTAGGAGAGCATGCCTCCCACTTCGTTGAGCTGTCCTACGACAGCCTTTCTCTGCAGGCCGCCACCGCGGGCCGCGTCCCAGGCCCGGAACACCTCGACCGAGCGCTCCAGTTCCTCGATCTCCTGCGACCCGATGGGGGCGGCCTCGTAGCGGTCGAACCCGGCGGGGTCGGCGTGCAGGGGATCGTCGGTTTCAGGGGCGTCGGCCACCAGGGCCGGATCGGTGTGCAGCCACTCGTGCATGGAGCTGCTGATTGCGGATCCTGCGGCGAGCGCGGCGCCCGCGCCCACCAAGCCGCGTCGGTTGAGCATGAGGTCCATTCCCGTGAATTCGGTGAGGACCGCGGCAGTCCGCTCGGGCGCCCACGGCACACCGTCGGGATGTTCAGCACTCCCGCCGCTTGGCCGTTTCCCCGTGCGCCCGTGCCGGACCAGACCGAGATCCTCGATGGTCACGACACGGCCGAGACGCTCGGTGAACAGTGCTGCCAGCACCCGTGGCACCGGATCGCGCGGGATCTCTCCCGTGTCGATCCACCGCCGTACCCGTGAGGTGTCCGTCGCCAGCTGGGGGTGGCCCATGGCCGCCGCCTGCCGGTTGACCAGCCTCGCGAGTTCGCCCTTGGACCAGCCGGCCAGGCCGAACAGGTCCGACAGTCGGGTGTTGGGTTGTCCGCTCACGTCAAGCCCCCAGGTTCTCGGCTGAGTTGACAGTAACCGTCTGTCAGTTGCTGAGCGACTATTCGCCAGGGTTCGCCAGGGCACGCCAGATGGTGTGCCAGTGGGCGCCGGGTGTCAGGTAGGAACGCGCCACCCCGACCCGGTCACCGAGGGACATTCCCCAGGGTGTACCGGCGCGACCGGGGCGGGTAGCGCGGCAACTCGCCGGCACACGAAGGGATCTGTCTCGCCCATGTACACAGCATCGTCCTCCGTGTCCGCCCCACCCCGGTCGCTGCACGCCCGCCCGGTCGGCGGCGGCCCCTACCTCGACCCCGCGCGTCCCGCGGCGGCTCCCGTACTCGGTGCCGGCCGGACGCGGCGCATTCCGGGGCTCGGGACGCCACCGCTCAGCGGGAGACTCGACTTGTCCGGCCCCCAGGGCGCCCAGCTCCGTACGGCGATCGCGTCGGTGCACCGGATCTGCCCGGAGTTCGCTCCGGTGCAGGTGCTGCGCCGCAGCGGACGCTCCGTGCTCCTTGTCGGTACGACAGGGCGCAGCACCGCCGTGGCCAAGTGTTTACTGGACCACTCCCCCGTGTGGACCGAGCGCATCCGGCACGAGATAGCGGCATACCGCTCCTTCGTGCGGCACCGGCCGCCGGTGCGGGTGCCCCGGCTGATCGCGGCGGACCCGGACAACTGCACCCTGGTCATCGAGCGGATGCCGGGACGGGTGGCGGCGCTGAACCGGCATCCGGTGGAGGCCCCGCCCCGCGCGGACATCAGGGCGGCGCTCGGCGCGATCTGCCGGCTGAACGCGTGGCGGCCACCGGCGGGGACGTTCGACGCCCCGCTGGACTACGCGGCACGGATCTCCCGGTATCACGAGCTGGGACTGCTCACCGACCGGGACATGGGTGACCTGCAGAAACTGGTGCACGGCATCGCACACTCGGCCGGCCGCCAGGGCATGGGCCAGTTCTGTCACGGCGATTCCCTCCTGTCGAACATGCTCCTCTCACCGGCCGGTCCAGTGCTGGTGGACTGGGAGCACGCGGGTTGGTATCTGCCGGGCTACGACCTGGCGACGCTCTGGGCGGTCCTCGGGGAGGCGCCCGTCGCCCGCCGGCAGATCAGCCAGCTGGCCCAGTCGGCGGGACCCGCGGCGCGTGACGCGTTCCTGGTCAATCTGATGCTCGTCCTGACCAGGGAGATCCGTACGTACGAGACGGCCGTGCAGCGGTCGATGCAGGAGGCGACTCCGGCGGCACCGGGACCGGCCCACCCGGGCGCCGCGCCGTCAGGTGAGGAACAGCGGCTGCTGCTGAGGCGGCTGCACGACGACTGCCAGATGGCCCGCAAGGCCGTTCGCGCGGCGGTCGGTACTCGCTGACGGGGACGAAGGCCCGCGGTACGCCCAGGGACAGGGCGCACCGCGGGCCTTCTTCGTGTCCGCCGCCTCCTCCTGTGCCTCTGTCGCGGCCTTTTCATCAGAGGTCCACTCCACTGACGCCTCGCAGGCCGGGTCGCCACCGCACCGAAATCGGTGAACCACCCACCGCTGACGTGGGAAATCGTCAGCCTCTGGGAATGATTGACGGATCGTCGGAGAGCCGGTACCACTGACGCACACCCGCCCCCGTACGCACCGTCACGCCCGATCGTCCCAGGAGGCCAGCTTTGCGAGGATCCCCCACCGACCCCAGCCCTTCCGCCCGGCACAGACGTGCCCGCCGGACCGCGGGTGCCGTCGCCTCGGCCGCACTGCTGCTGCCCCTGCTCGGCGCGGCCCCGTACGACGGCGTCGGCGACGGCGGCCGGACGTCCGCGTCCTCCGCGCAGCCGTCCTCGCTGCCCTCCGCGCGTCTGCAGAATGCTTTCGCCATGGCCGCCGACGCGTACGACGTACCGCAGAGCGTGCTCCTGGCCGTCTCGTATCTGCAGTCCCGGTGGGACGCGCACGAGGGGGCTCCGAGCGTGACGGGCGGCTACGGCCCGATGCATCTGACCGACGCCCGCACGGCGATCGCCCGGACCGTGGCACCGCACCACAGCGACGATACGGAGGACGCGCGGGGCGACGACTCGCGCGGCCCCCGCCTGCCCGACACGCAGGATCCGGACACGCGGGTGCCGGAGAACGCCGAGCTTCCGGCACGCCTCAAGACGCTGGCGAAGGCCGCCGAGCTGAGCGGCATTCCCGCGGAGCGGCTGCGTTCGGACGCCGCCGCGAACGTGGCGGGCGGTGCCGCGCTGCTGGCGGCGGCCCAGAAGCAGCTCGGCGGGCCGCTCACCGACGACGCGGCCGACTGGTACGGGGCGGTGGCGCGCTACTCGGGTGCCGACGACACGGCGACGGCGGCGACGTACGCCGATGACGTCTTCGACGTCATCCGTCGCGGCGAGGAGCGCACGACGGACGCGGGGCAGCGGATCACGCTCGCCGCGCAGCCGCGGTTGCGCCCGGCGACGGCCCAGTTGAAGGCGGCGGGGCTGCGGGCACCGGCCGCGGGCACCACCGAGTGTCCGTCGACGGTGTCCTGCGAGTGGATTCCGGCACCGTACGAGGAGTTCGGGGACGGCGACTACGGCAACCACGACCTGGGCGACCGGCCGACGTCCCAGAGCATCAAGTACATCGTCGTCCACGACACCGAGGGCGCCTGGGACGGCGTCCTCAACCTGGTGCAGGACCCGACCTATGTGTCGTGGCAGTACACCCTGCGCTCCACCGACGGGCACATCGCCCAGCATGTGAAGGCCAAGGACGTGGCCTGGCACGCGGGCAACTGGTACATCAACGCCAAGTCGATCGGCCTGGAGCACGAGGGGTTCCTGACCGCGCCCGACACCTGGTACACGGAGGCGATGTACCGGTCGTCGGCGCGTCTGGTGACGTACCTCGCCAAGAAGTACGGCATCCCGCTGGACCGCCAGCACATCCTCGGCCACGACACCGTGCCCGGTACGACGACCGCGACCATCCCGGGGATGCACACGGACCCGGGCCCGTACTGGGACTGGCAGCACTACTTCGCGCTGCTCGGCAAGCCGCTGCGCGCCACGGCCGGGCCGAAGGGCGGGCTGGTGACCGTCGCGCCGAAGTTCGCCGCGAACAAGCCGGTGTTCACCGGCTGCGTCACGGCGGGTCAGCCCTGTGCCGTCCACGGATCGAGCGCCGTACGCCTCTACACCGAGCCGCGCGAGGACGCCCCGCTGATCAAGGACATCGGTCTGCGGCCCGGCGGCGGCGACTCCACCACCGATGTGAACGACCTCGGTTCGCGGGTCTCCACCGGTCAGCGGTACGCGGTCGCCGGGCGCGACGGCGACTGGACCGCGATCTGGTACCTCGGCCAGAAGGCCTGGTTCAAGAACCCGGCGAAGCAGCCGACGGCGGTGAACGCGACCGGTGCCGTCATCACCCCGAAGGCCGGGCTGACCGACATCCCGGTGTACGGGCGCGCGTACCCGGAGAAGGAGGCGTACCCGGCGGGTGTGCCCGTCCAGACGGTCTCGCCGCTGCCGTACAAACTGCTCGCGGGACAGAAGTACGCGGTCGGTGACAAGGTGCCGGGCGAGTACTTCTACGCGCCGACCTTCGACACGACACCGCACCGGGTGGTGCGGGGGACGGACATGTACTACGAGATCCAGTTCGGGCACCGGGTGGCGTTCGTGCGCGCCGCCGATGTGCGGGTGACGCCGTCCGCGTGACCGGAAGGGCGGGCTGCGCCGGGCCTCAGGACTCGATCCGGCGCAACCGCTCGGCGTCGCAGGTGCGCGGGCAGGTGGCGCAGGCCTCGGCGGGGCGGATCGTGTAGTAGAGGCAGCACCCCATCCGGGTACGGGTCGGGTGCTGCCGGCCGTCGGCGCCGGTGAGGTGGCGGAAGTCCGCCCCGCCGGGGAAGGGTGTGACGGCGGAGGGCAGCAGCGCGGTGGCGGCCCGTACGGAGTCGGGTTCCCGGCCGAGCATGCGGCCGAGGTACCAGATGCCGGAGACGAGGTCGTCGGTGACCAGGCCCCACAGCGCGCGCGGGCCGCGCCGGACGTAGGGGCCGATCGCGGTGAGCAGCGGCTCCATGTGGTCGGCGACGGCGACCCTCAACTCCGCTCGCAGCGCCTCCTCGTGCGGGACCGTGAGGACCCCGGGGAGAGAGCCTGCCGAGTCCTCCGGCAGACAGGCCAGGTCGGATCCGGGGGTGATCTCGAACGTGCCGGACGACAGATCGATCCGCACGTCCTCGGGGCGGACACGCGGCACCCGGCCGGTGAGGTACCAGACGCCGCTCATCAGCAGGCCGACCGACCACGCGTAGTCGTGCAGGGCGCGGGAGGCGGCGACATCGCGGCGCGGGACGTGGTCGTGGCGTTCCCGGATGCGGGAGTCCTCGGCCGTCAGGAACGACTCAAGGGCCTCCTGATTTTTCGTCAACTCCGCGCCGCTCAGGCCCGTTCGGGTGAAGTCCGCCGCCGGGTCCGCCACGCGCACCGTCAACGCCGGGCACACCCGGGCCAGTTGCCGATACGTGTCGGAGAGCAGGCCGGACACGGTCGTGGGCGCACCGGTCGACACGGTCTCCAGGGCCACGGTCATCGGTACTCCTGTGCATGGGGGAAAGCAAGAAAAGCAGGTAAGCCTTACCTTAGTATAGAGATCACTCACAGCAGTGCGTGACGACACCCCCTGAGCAACGATCAAGGGAGGCGCACGTCACAGCACCTCCATGGCCGGTCGAGAAACAGAACATGCCTCACCTGAATTCACTTAATGTGACTGCGACCGGACAGGCCGCGCCTGCGCGGGCAGAGCGCTGCCCCACCACGCCCCACCGGCGCCGGCCGCTCGTCCTCACCCGCCCACCCACGAGCGGAAGTTGTTCCCCCGCGTGCGTATGTACCTGCTTGCCCGCAACCCCACCGACTCCGTCACGGAGGGGTTTCTGCCCGCCGCCGCACGGCTCGGCCTCGACGTGACCGTCCTCACCGACCAGCCGGACGCCCATCGTCGCGTGTATCCGGAGAGGGAGATCGTGGAGTGCGACGTCCGCGACTTCCGTTCCGTCGTCACCCGTGTCTCGACGCTCGGCCGTCCCGACGCGATCTTCTCCAACAGCGACCATCTGCAGACCCAGACCGCGCTGGCCGCCGACTACTTCGGGCTGCCGGGCAAGGACTGGCGGGCCGCCCTGCGCACCAAGGACAAGGCGGAGATGCGACGCCGTCTCGCGTCCGCCGGCGTGGACACGGTGTGGTCGGCGGAGGTCACCGAGGACACGGACGTGGCCGCTCTCGACGTGCCGTACCCGTGTGTGGTCAAGCCGCGTGAGGGTGTGGCCAGCGAGGACGTCGTACGGGTCGAGGGCCGCGAGGAACTGGTGGCCCGCTGCGCGGAGATCCGCGCCCGCCGCCCCGGGGCCGCCCTGGTCGTCGAGGAGTATCTGCCCGGTGAGCTGTACACCCTGGAGACACTCGGGGACGGCCGCGTCCGCCATGTCCTGGGCGGCTTCCACACCGTGCTGTCCCCGCCGCCGTACTTCATCGAGGAGCGGCTGACCTTCGTCGCGGCCCGTCCCGGGACGGTCGTCGCCCAGGTACTGGCCCAACTCGACGCTCTCGGCGTCGGTTTCGGCGCCTGCCACACCGAGTTCGTGGTGCACGAGGGCCGGGCGAGGATCATCGAGGTCAACTACCGCGCCATAGGCGACCAGTGCGATCTGCTGCTCGCCCACCTGCTGGAGATTCCGCTCTTCGAGCACATCCTGCGTACGCATCTGGGTGAGCCCCTGCCCGTCTCGCTCGGCGCGCGCAACGACGGCGTGGCCCGGCTGGACTACCCGTGCGCGCAGAGCGCGGGAACACTGACGGCGGCTCCGGCCGCGACCGATCTGCACGCCGACGGGGTGCGGTTGACCTACCGGCCGCTCCGCGAGATCGGTGAGCGGCACGAGGTGTACCGCACCAACCGCGACTTCCTCGGCGTGGTGAGGGCCACCGGAACCGTCCAGGAGGACGTGGACAGGGCGGTGGCCGGGTTCCTGGCCGGTCAGCGGTGGGAGATCCGGCCGTGACCGGTTCCGAGGGCGCGCTGGTGATCCGGGTGCTCGGCGCCCTGCTGCGCGAGGACGTCGTCGGCCTGCGCTCGATGGGCAGCCTCGTGCACCGGCCGGACGGCGCCTGGCTGCGACGGGACGCCGGCGAGGGGCAGTCCCTTCTGCTGCCGGTCGCCGAGGACGGGTTCCAGTGCGAGTACGCGGCCCGACTGCCGCAGCTCGTAAGGGAGTTCGGCGGACACGAGAAATCCGTGTCCTACGAGACGTGCGACACGGTCCTCGCCGCCCTGCGCGATCTCGCTCATCCCCTCGACCGGGACGGATTCGACGCGTTCGCCGAGGAGTGCCGCCAGACGCTGGTCACGATGCGGCTGCACGCGGCGGTCCGCGAGGAGGTGTCCAGCGGACTGACGGACACGCATGGGCCGGCGCCCGCCCGTTGGTCGGGGATGTCCGGAGGGCTGGCGTACGACACCCTCGCCGCCCATCTGGACCATCCCGTCTACCCCACCGCACGCGGCCGCTCCGGATTGGACGAGCGGCACCTCCGCGCGTACGCACCGGAGTTCGCCCCCCGCTTCGCTCTGCGCTGGCTCGCGCTGCCGCAGGACGCCGTCGCGGTCACCGGAACGTTTCCGGAGGGCTGGCCATCCCCCGCGCGGCTCGGGCTGCCGGGGCTCGACGGCACGCATGTGGCCCTGCCCGTACACCCGTTGACCGTCGGGCCCGCGCTGGAGGGGGCCCTGCGTGCCACCGGGCTGGCGGACCGGGCCGTGCTCGCCGACCGCGCCCACCTCGACGTCGTCCCGACCCTGTCGATGCGTACCGTGGCCCTGTCCGCGCAACCGCTCCTGCACGTCAAACTCCCCCTGGAAATCGCCACCTTGGGGCTGCGCAACCGGCGGACCATCAAGCCCGGCACACTCCTCGACGGGGCCGCGGGACAGCGTCTGATCGAGCAGATCATCGACCGCGAACCGCGCTTCCGGAGCACGATCCTGCACGCCGACGAGACCGTGTACGCGCATGCCGGGCACGAACTGCTCGCCGCGCTGTTCCGGCGGCACCCCGACGGCCTCCAGGACTCCGTCGTCGTACCCATGGCCGCGCTCCTGGCCGAGGCGCCCGGCGGACGACTGGTCGTCGACCATCTTGCCGACCGCTTCTACGCCGGTGACGTCCTCGGGCTGCTGGACGCGTGCCTGACCCTGCTCTTCGACTGGCAGACCACCCTGTTCGGGTACGGGATCGCCCTTGAGTCGCACCAGCAGAACATCTCGCTGGTGCTGGACCGGCAGGACGACGGCCGTACCCGGCTGCGACTGCTGTTGAAGGACAACGACGGGCCGCGCATCAACGGCACGCGGCTGAGCGAACGGCTGGGGGCCGCGGCGCCGGGACCCGCGGACTTCGCCGACACCAGGACCTTCACCGAGGGCGACCGGCCGGTCGTCGACCTGTTCACCACGATCACGGTCCATCTGTGCGCGGGCGCCTACGCCTTCGGGCTGGCGCGGCACGGTCGAGCACCCCTGCCGGTGCTGCTGCGGCTCGTGCGCGACCGGCTCGCCGAGGCGATCGAACGGCTCGGTACGGGAGCGGGCGAACCCGGTGCCGTGCTGCGGGCCCGGGTCCTGGACGCGCCGCGCCTGCCGGTCAAGGCGATGGTCACCGCCGGAACACTCCTCAGCAAGGAACGCTCGGGCGCGGCGGACATCAACAAGCACTACACCAGCGGGCCCAACTACCTGCGACACGTCGGAACTTCGGCATGAGCGCCGGGGCGAGGCACGGTCGGCCCCCTCCCCGGCCGACACTCCGAACTTTCCACGCACGACCGTTCTTCGCTCTCTTCGCACTTGCTGGAGCCGCACATGCCCCCGCTGACCGACTCGCTCGGTAGCACCTCCGTCGCCACCCCCCGCCGCACTCCCGGCCCCGCACCACAGACCCACCTCCCCTCCGCCGACGACGTCGTGGCGCACACCCTCCTCAACTGCCTGCTGCGCGAGGTGTCGGCCCCCGAGCACCAGACCGCCGTCACCGACCGCCACCTGCTGCTGCGGCTGCCCCGCCGCGGTGTGCTGCTGCGGGTCGCGCTGCGCCGTACGTCGATGCTCGGCGCGCACCGCTTCACCGGACCGGTGAGTGAGCGGACGGCTGACGGCGACTGGAGCGAGATCAGCTGGCGGCGGCTGGCGGAACACACACAGGACGAGCTGTCCCTGCGGACCGGTGTACGCAACGAGGAGTTCCTGGAGCAGATCGACTCCAGCCACCGGAGCATCGCCGCGTCCTTCGCCGTACGGACCCGGGCCCGTCGCCTACAGCGCGGGACCGGTCCGGCGGCGGACGCGCCCGTAGCCGCCTACCTCGCCTCCGAGCAGTCACTGCTGTTCGGGCACCGCTTCCACCCCACGCCCAAGGCCCGCACAGGGGACGCGGACTCCTGGCCCGCCTACGCGCCCGAGGCCGGTGCGGCCTTCCCGCTGCGCCACCTCGCCGTGCGCGACCACCTGATCGCCGAGGAGTCCGCGGAGCCCGGCGCCCTCGCCGCGCTCGACCGGCTGTCCGCACCCGGCTCCCTCCCCGAGGGGTACCGGCTGCTGCCCGCGCACCCCTGGCAGTACGAGATGCTGCGCGAGCACCCGATGCTGCGCGCGGCTCTCGGACGCGGGGACATCCTCGACCTCGGAAAGGCCGGCCGGCCCTTCGCCGCCACCGCCTCCGTCCGGACCCTGTACGACGGCGAGTCTTTCCTGAAGTTCAGCCTGAACATCAGGATCACCAACTGCCTTCGCAAGAACGCCAGTTACGAGCTGTCCGGCGCCGTCGCGCTCACCCGGGTACTGGGCCCGGTCCTGGCCGACCTGGCCGAACGCTTCCCCGGCAGCGCGGTGCTCCGCGAGCCCGCCTACCGCAGCCTCGCCCTGCCGGGACCCGACGGCACACCGGACCGCGACCTGCTCGAAGGCTTCGGCGTCATCGTCCGTGAGGGCCTGGCCCACCGGCTCCTGCCCGGCACCACCCCCCTGCTCGCGGCGGCCGTGGCGGACGAGTACCCCACGAGCCCCGCGCACATCTCCCGGCTCCTCGACGGGGCCGGGCCGCGGGCCGCACTCGACTGGTGGGCGGCCTACCTCAGGCTCCTCGTGCCGCCCGTGCTCGCCGCCTACTTCGACCACGGCCTCGTACTGGAACCCCATCTGCAGAATGTGCTGATCTGCGTCGACGGCGACGGCATGCCCGCCCAGGTCCTCTTCCGCGACCTGGAGGGCACCAAGCTCGTGCCGGAGCGGCACGCCGAGACCCTCGCCTCGCTGCCGCCCGAGGTCGCGGGCCCGATGACGTACGACGCGCAGCGCGGCTGGGACCGGGTCGTCTACTGCCTGCTCGTGAACCACGTCGCCGAGCTGCTCGCGGCCGTCGCCGATCTGCATCCCCGTGCCGAGGCCGCGTTGTGGGCCGAGGTCCGCGGCGCCCTGCGGACGTACGCCGACCGCTACGGCTGTCCACCGCCGCTGGCCGCGCTGCTCGCGGGAGTGCCCCTGCCCGCCAAGACGAACCTCCTGACCCGCTGGGCACGCCAGGCCGACCGCGAGGCCGGATACGTCCGTCTGCCCTCGCCCCTCGGCGAGCCGATCACCGCCGCTACCGCCACCGGGGGCACCCGATGACTGATCCCACCGATGCCGTACGGGACCGGGTGCTCTCCCTGTCCTCCGGTGAACTTCCCGCGTACATCTACGATTTGGCGGCGCTGCGCGCGCACGTGGCTGCCGTGCGAGCCTGTCTGCCCGAGCGCGTCGAGCTGTACTACGCGGCGAAGGCCAACCCGGAGCCGGAGATCCTGGCCGCACTGAGTGCGTACGTGGACGGGTACGAGGTCGCTTCGGGCGGCGAACTCGCCCATGTCGCCGAGGCGGTGCCGGGCCGCCCGCTGGCCTTCGGCGGCCCCGGCAAGACTCCCGCCGAGATCGTGGCCGCGTTGGAGCTGGGCGTGGAGCGCTTCCATGTGGAGAGCGAGTACGAGCTGCACATGCTGGCCGAACTGGCCCGGCAGGTGCGCCCCGACGGCCGGGTGGGCGTGCTGCCGCGCTTCAACCTCCCCTTGGCGGCGGGCTCGTTGGCGGCGAGTTCCCTCGCCATGGGCGGGCGCCCCTCACCCTTCGGCCTGGACCCGGCCCAGGCGGACACGGTGATGGGTCTGCTCACCGACGGCACGTATCCGCAGCTCGAACTCATGGGTGTGCACGCCCATCTGGCGAGCGGGCTCCGGGCTCCGGAGCAGCTCGCGATGGCCGAGTCCATCGTGGACTGGGCCGTTCGGCTGGCGGAGCGGCACGGGGTGCGGCTGGCGGAGGTGAACGTCGGCGGGGGCATGACGGTCGACTACGCGGCCCCCGACGAGCGCTTCGACTGGGCCGCGTACGGGACGGGTCTCTCCCGACTTCTCGCGCCGCACGGTGATCTGACGTTGCGTATCGAACCCGGGCGGGCGCTGACGGCGTACTGCGGCTGGTACGTGACCGAGGTGCTGGACGTGAAGCCGAGCCACGGCGAGGAGTTCGCCGTGGTGCGCGGCGGCACACATCACCTGCGCACGCCGGCGACCAAGGGGCACGACCAGCCCTGCACCCTGCTCGGGGTGGAGGACTGGCCGCATCCGTGGGCCCGGCCGATCGCGCGAGGCGAACTCGTCACACTCACCGGCCAGTTGTGCACTCCGAAGGACGTCCTGGCCAGGAACGTCCCCGCTCCGGAGCTGCGTGCGGGCGATCGTGTGGCGTTCGGGCTGGCGGGGGCCTACGCGTGGAACATCTCCCACCACGACTTCCTCATGCACCCGCGCCCCGGTTTCCACTTCCTCGGCGGGCCGGGCCGGGTACCCCGCCGATAGCGGGTTCTTCACTTGCCGGGCTGTGCGCCCCAGATGTAGGTCCGGCCCGCGATGGCCTTGAACGTGGTCTCGCCGGCCGGCACCAGCTCGCTGCGGACGGTGAGGCGTCGCGTGCGGGCGGCGGTCAGGGTGACGCGGGTCGCGCGGCCGTCGGCCCAGGCGATGTCGACGGTGGCGCCCCCGCGGGCGCGCAGCCCGCGGACCGAGCCGTCCCGCCAGGCGGCGGGCAGCGCGGGAAGAATCTCGATGACGTCGTACTGGCTCTGCAGCAGCATCTCGACGACTCCGGACGTCGCCCCGAAGTTGCCGTCGATCTGGAACGGCGGATGCGTGTCCCAAAGGTTCGGCAGGGTCGAGGACTTGAGCTGTTCGGCGAGCATCTTGTGCGCGTGGTCGCCGTCGCGCAGCCGTGCCCAGAAGTTGATCTTCCAGGCCTTGGACCAGCCGGTGCCGCCGTCCCCACGTGCGGTGAGCGAGACTTTCGCGGCGTCGGCCCATGCGCTGCCGGGCTCGATCCGCCGGCCGGGGTGCAGCGCGTAGAGGTGGGAGACGTGCCGGTGGTCGTCCTTCGGGTCGTCCAGGTCCGCCTTCCACTCCTGGAGCTGGCCCCAGGAGCCGATCCGCAGGCCGGGGTCCAGGTCGGCGAGGGTCTTCTCCAGTTCCGCGCGGAACGCGGGGCTGTCGCCCAGGGTGCGGGCGGCCTCAAGGGTGTTGGTGAGCAGGTCGTGCACGATCTGCTGGGACATGGCCGCGCCCGCGGTGAAGTCGCCGTGCTCGGGCGAGTAGCTGGGCGTGACGACGAGGGTGCCGTCGCGCGGATCGGTGCGCAGGTTGTCGAGCCAGAACTCGGCGGCCTCCTTCATCACCGGGTACGCGGTCGAGCGCAGATACTCCACGGATCCACCGAACCGGTAGTGCTCGTACAGCTGTTGGGTCAGCCAGGCGGCAGCCTCGGGGAACCAGAAGGCGGTGGCCCAGTCGTGCACGCCGGTGAAGCCGTAGGGGTTGGTCTCGTTGTGCACGACCCAGCCCCGCGAGCCGAACATCTCCTTCGCCGTACGGCGTCCGGGTGCGCGCAGCGCCTCGACGAAGCGGTCGTAGGGCGCCGTGGTCTCGGCGAGGTTCGCCGCCTCGGCGGGCCAGTAGTTCATCTGGAGGTTGATGTTGACGTGGTAGTCGGCCGACCAGGGCGGTGACGTGCTGTTGTTCCAGAGCCCCTGGAGGTTGGCGGGCAGTGAACCGGGGCGCGAGGAGGCGATCAGGAGGTAGCGGCCGTACTGGAAGTAGAGCGCTTCCAGGGCGCGGTCCGTGGCCGTGGTGCCGCCGGTGTAGTGCGCCAGCAGCTGGTCCGTCGGGATGTCGGGGACCTCGGCGCGTACGTCCAGCGCCACGCGGCCGAACAGGGCTCGGTGGTCCCGTGCGTGACGGTCGATCAGCGACTCGTAGCTTGTGCTGCCCGCCCTGTCGACGGCCCGGGTGACGGCCGCGTGCGGGTCCTCGCCCCGGTAGGCGGGGTACGTGTCGGCGTAGTCCGTACCGGCGGCGAGCACGAACCAGGCGCTGTCGGCGCCCGCCACGGTCAGGGTGCCGTCGGGGTTCGCGGTGACGGTGCCGCCCTTGCCGCTCACGCGGACGCGGAGCTGTACCTCGAAGCGCAGCCCGTTGTCGGCCAGGGCGCCGCGCACCGTCAGCCGGCCGCCGGCCGCGGTGGCGACGGAGGTGACGGTGAAGTCGTCGCGGGGTGAGGTGTGGCGCAGGGTGAAGGCGACGCTGCCCGGCCGGTCCGCGCTCAGCCGTCCCGCGATCACCCCGTCGGGGTACGAGGCGAAGAACTCCCGCCGGTGGCGTACCTCTTGGTGGGTGTACACGACGGTCGCCACGGCGTCGGCGATGTCGAGTGCGCGTCGGTACGTGTCCGGGGGCGTCGCCGGTGCGTCCGGCACGTCGAGGTGGAGGTCGCCGAGGGTCTGGTGGGCGCCGTACCCGGTCTTCGGCTGGCCGAGTTCGTCGGCCACGGCCTCGGGGTCGAGGCGCGTCCCGGCGTCGATGCGGTCCTGCACCGCGCTGATCGCGCCGGGGCGGGCGTCGCGCCAGTTGCCGTGGTCGTACCCCTGGACCGAGCCGGGGCCGCCGGTCCAGAGGGTCTTCTCGTTGAGCTGCAGTCGCTCGAAGGCGAGCGTCCCGAAGACCGTGGCACCGAGGGCGCCGTTGCCGATGGGGAGCGCCTCACGCTCCCAGTCGTCGGCCGGGGCGGTGTACCAGAGCGACGAAAGCCCGGGTGCCGGTGGTGGCGCCACCGCCGACACATCCGATGTATCCGGCGCTTCCGCGGCCATCACTTCGGCGGAGCCGAGAGCCCCGGAACCCAGGGCGACACCGGCCGCGCCGCCAACTGCGGTTCTAAGTGTGGCTCTTCGGGAGAGTTCATGGGTCGCCGGACGGGTCGGCTGCACATCGTGTGGTTCAGGTGACTGAAACGACATGACCCCTGACGCTAGAGGTCCGATCACCCGAGCGGCAAGGGTCATGACAAAGACGGGGGACGGCGGAGAGGCGGCTCACCGCCGGAGACTTGAGGAGGTTCAGCCCTGCTGGAACAGCTCCGCGGGCAGCGGCTTCAGAAGCGCGTACAGATCGTCGGTGATGGGACGGTCCCAGGCGGCGATCGTCACGAGGACCTTGTCGCTGCGGTCGAACTGCACACAGGAGATACGCGTCTCGGAGAGCTTGAGGCGCCGCACGATGAGGAGGTTGTCACCCTGCATGACCGGCATGTCCTCGGCGCCGGTGACGACGACCTCTTCGTCGTTCTCCAGTGCCTGCAGCAGCTGGGCCACCTCGAAGGGGACCTCTCCCTCGGCGACCTCCCGGGCCGGTGAGCCCTCCGGCAGATTGCCGATGATCATCGCCGGACCGCGCCCGCCGAACAGGTCGTAACGCAGGAACACACCCTGGCAGCTGCCATCGGGGGCGGGCAGCAGGCCCGCGCCGAGATTGCCCGGCCAGTCGCCCGGATCCATGGCCAGAACGTCGAAGTCTGGCCCGGCGGGAGTGGCGCTGCGGCGGCGGAGGAAGGACATGCCGCAATGGTACGTGCATCGGAGGGCGTACGGCCGTGGGGTCGGCGGCCACCGACCCCGGAGACCGGTCAGCGGCCCCCGGCGCCGCCCCGGGCCCCGGGGCTCTCCCTTCTCGCCGTCGCCAACGCCGCTCCCAGCCCCGTCCGCTCCGTTCCCACCTTCCGGTACACCGCCGACAGCAGCCGTACCACCGCCGTCTCCTCCGTGCGGAGCTGCTCGGCGATGGTCGCCGTGGTGAGACCCCGCGCGGCCAGTTCCGCGACCGCGCACTCCCGGGCGGTGAGCGCGTCCGTCTCGGCGCTGCGCAGACGGCGGGGCCGCAGCCCGGCGGCCTCCAGTTCGTCGCGCGCCGCCCCGGCCAGCCCGTCGGCGCCGCACTGCACGGCCGTGTCGAGCCCCCGGTAGAGGTGCTCGGCGGCCTCCCCGGGACGGCTGCTGCGGCGCAGCTCCGCGCCGAGGGCGACCAGCGCGCAGGCCAGTTCGTACGCCGCCGGGGAACGCTCCAAATGGTCGACGGACTCTTCGAGGAGGTTGACGCGGGCCAGGCCCGAGGAGACGTCGGCCGCCGCGCGCAGCGCCTGGCCGACCGCCGACGGCGCTCCGTACAGCCGGGCCCGCCGCACCGCGTCGGCCGCCGTGGCCACGGCCCGCTCCGGAGCGTCGTGGCTCTCGGCGCGGGCCAGGTGCAGCTGCCACGGGCACCAGGCGGGGTTGCGCATGCCGCGCGGATCGAGGCGGCGCCCGGCCGCCGCGAGTTCGGCGGCGGCATCCTTCGCCAGACCCCTGGCCAGCAGCAGCTCGCCGTGCACGGTCTGGGCGTCGGGGAAGACGACGGCGGCGGGGAACGGTGCCTGGAAGGCGTGGTCCTCGGCGAGCCGCGTGGCCTCGGTGAGCCGGCCGCGGGCGAGCAGGACCTCGACGAGGATACCGACCGCGTACCAGTGGGCCGGGGTGCCGGGGCCGACCCGTTCGGCGAGCCTGAGCCCCGCCCGGACGAAGTCCTCGGCCTCGGCGAGCCGGCCGCGGCGGAAGCGTACGTACGCGAGCAGGGTGTAGCCGAAGGAGAGGTGGGCGCCGTGCCAGCCCTGCCGTTCGAAGTCGGCGATCCCGGCGGCGAACAGTTCCTCGGTGCGCCCCGGCCGGTCGGCGTACATGAAGGTGAGGGCGACGAGGACGGGTACCTCGAAGCCGCGGTCGGCCTCGGCCCAGCCGAAGCCGCCGGCCAGGGCGCGCTCCGCGTGGTGGACCGCGATGTGGGCGGGTTCGCCGCGCAGGGTGGCGTCCCAGGCGCGCAGGCCGATCACATAGCGCTCGGTGAGGTCGCGGCCGGTGAGGCGGTCGGCGAGCCGGGCCAGCCGTCGGGAGCGGGCCGGCGATTCGGGTTCGTCGGCCCGGAAGGCGTCCCACATGAACTGCTCGGACTGCATCCGCAGCCGTACGCGTACGTCGCCGGTCACCTTGATCTCGCGGGCGAGGGTGTCGGAGGCTTCGCCGAGCCGGTCGCTGTGGGCGAGGACCTGGGAGAGCCGGTAGACGATGTTGTGGCGCAGCCCGGGGTCGTCGATCGGCTCTTCGAGGGCGGCCCGCAGATGGTTGACGGTGGTCGCCGGTTCGGTGAGCAGGGAGGCGCAGCCGAGTTCGTAGAGGACGGCGGCGCGTTCCGCGAGGGGCGGGGGTTCGCGCAGGGCGCGGGCCAGGTGGCGGCGCGCGGCGTCGGGTGCTCCGGCGCGCAGGGTCTCGCGGGCGGCGGCCCGCAGTTGCTGGACGACCCAGGTGTCGCCGTCGGGGTGGGTCTCCATGAGGTGGCGGGCGGCGGCGGACGGGCCGAGCCCCGCGTCGATGACGCACCAGGCGGCCTGTCCGTGCAGGGCGACCCGGAAGCTGCCGGGGATGGCCCGGTAGACGGCGGTGGCGATGAGCGGGTGGACGAATTCGAGAGTGCCCTCGCCCGTCCCGGCGCCGGTGAGGATACGGGCGTCGCGCAGGGCGTCCGCCGCGTCGGCCGCCTCCTCTGAGCCGAGGCCCGCCACGGCCGCCGCGAGCGTCGGGGAGATCTCGGTGCCGAGGAGGGCGCAGGCCCAGGCGAAGCGGACGGTGGAGGTGCCGAGGCGTTCGAGACGGGCGACGAGTCCGCTGCCCTTGACGGCGGCGGCCAGGTCGCGCAGGAGGTGCGCGCCCGGTTCGGTCGGGGCGAGGCCGCGGTCGCGTACCTTCGCGGTGAGTTCGACGGTCTCGAACGGGTTGCCCGCGGTGACGGCCCAGCACTCGCGGCAGAACGCGTCGTCGGCCCGCGTGCCGAGGCTCTCGCGCACCAGACGGGCGACGGCGTCGGCGCTGAGCGGTTCCAGGTCGAGGGGGCGCCCGCCCGCGCGGCCCGGCAGACCTCTGAACGCCTCGGCGTGGTCCGGGAGTTCGTCGGGGCGGTAGGCGACGACGAGGAGCAGGGGCAGTTGTTCGGCGCGGGGCGCGAACGCGGCGAGCCACTGCAGTGACTCCGGGTCGGCCCAGTGCGCGTCGTCGAGGACGAGCACCATCGGGGCGCGGCGCACGGCGAGATGGGTGAGGACCCAGTCGAGTCCGTCACGCAGGCCCTGCTGGTCGGGCGGTGAGCCCTCAGTGGTCGCGCACAGGCCGAGCGCGGGTCCGACGATGGCGTACCAACTCCCCAGCGTGGTACGGAGTTCGGCCTCCGGGACGCCCGCCAGCTGGGGTTGGAGGAGCTGGCGTGCGACGTGGAAGGCGACGCGCTGTTCCTGGTCGCCGCCTCGTGCGGACAGGACCGTGCAGCTCCTGGCCTCGGCGCGCCTGCGTACTTCGGCGAGGAGGCTCGTCTTGCCGATTCCGGCACGTCCGGCGAAGGCCAGCAGTCCGCCCCGGAGCCGGTCGGGCGGCTCGGCGCCGTCCCTGAGAGGAGCGGTGTCCCCGGGAGGAACGGTGTTGTCGGGAGGGGCGGTGTTGTGGGGAGGGGCGGTGTGGGGAGAGATTGCGTCCTGCTGCGGCGCGGCTGTTCGGTGGGGCCCGGCGCCGGGCGGGTGGGTGCGGTGGGTCCCGGGGGTGTCCGTGCGGACGCTTGTGGCGGTCGCGCGGAGCCCGAGAGGGTCCGCGCCGAGTTCGAAGGTACCCGTGCGCAGCCCGGTGACCTCGCCCAACGCCTCGTCCACCGCGGCGAGTTCCAGCTCGCGTTCGAAGAGCGTTCTGCCGCTCCGCATGCCCTGCCGCCCCATGACGCACCCCCTGCCACGGTGGTGCGGCCGACGCGGGGAGACGGTGCACACCGTGGCTTACAGGCACCTCAGCGTACGCCGGGGGCGGGTGCCGCGGGCCCGTCCGAGGGTTACCGACCGGAGCGTTCGGCCAGCCGTTCGAGCAGGGCCACGGCCTCGCCGGCCCGCTCGTGCGGGACGAAGAGGTGGTCGTGGTGGAAGCCCGCGACGACGTTGCAGCTCAGACCCTCTTCGGCGAGGGCCTGGGCGACGGCGGCCGTGAGTCCGACGGCGTCCAGCGCCGAGTGGATGCGCAGAGTGATCCATCCGGCCACATAGTCGTAGGGCAGGCGTGCCGTGTCGGCGTCCTCCTGTGCGACGACGAGGGTGAGGCCCTCGTCCTCGACGACGGTGACGACGGGTGAGAGACCGGGGGGTGCCGTGCTGCCGGGGACGGTGGTGAAGACGTAGCGGCCGGGGTGCAGGGCGGGTTCCATACCGCTCAGCAGCCGTCCTAGATCACGTTCCGCGCCCGTTGCACCGCTCGCTCCACCGCTTGCTCCGCTCATGCCAGGAGGTTATGCCGTCTTCTTGTGCCGCTCGTGGTGCCGGGCGACACGGGCACGGTTTCCGCACGAGGGCTTGCACCACTCCTGGCGCGGGTGGTCCTTGAGGAAGTAGCGCACACAGCGCGGGGCATGGCAGGCGCGCAACCGCTGCCGGTCGGGACTCGCGAGAAAGGCGATGGCTGCGCGGGCCAGGGCCGACGCGAGGGCCGAACCGTCGTGCGCGGGCACCTGACGTTCCAGGGGTTCGTGGCGTACGAACGGTTCTTGGCGTACGACGGATTCCTGGCGCACGAACGGTTCCTGGCGTACGACGGGTTCGGCGCCCTCTGTCCACGAGAGCACCGGGACGGTCGGGACCAGGGCGGCGCGGGCGTTGAGCAGTTCGACGGCGTCCCGCATCGGGATCAGCCGGCCCGCGTCGGCCGGGCTCGGCTCATCGGGGCGCACGGCGTGGGCGAACAGGGCGCGCACGGCGGCGCGCACCTCGCGGACTGCGGCCAGCGCGGCGTCGTCGGCCCTAAATTCGGCGGACCCGATCCCTTTGATTCCGGCGGGCCCGGCCGACCCGGCGGTCTCCGTGGGCTCGGTGGCGCCGGATCCGGGCGCGACGGTCGTCACTGTCGTCACGGGCGAAACCGCCTCCGGATGCTCGGCCACCCACGCCGTGAGGCCCCGCGCGGTGGCGAGATCGTCGGCCACTCCGCCCCGGCCGTCGTGGCGGACGGTCAGGGCGAGGTCCAGGGCGAGCCGTGCGTCCGCGCTGAGCGAGTCGGTCATGGCCTAATGATACGGGCCGCCACAACCATTAAATCCCGGATACCGTGACGCCGGTCCTCGGGCCTGTTCAGCTCTCCGCCGCCTCCGCCGCTTCAGCCACTTCCGTCCCCTCCGGCGGAATCACCGCCACCGGGCCCGCCGCGTGCAGCAGGACCGCCTGTGTGACCGAGCCCATCATGCGGGCGGGTGCGAGCAGGCGTCGGCGATGGCGGCCCACCACCACGAGGTCCGCTCCCCGGGAGGCCGCGACGAGTTGGCCCGCCGCGTCACCGGGCAGTACGTACAGATCGACGCCGACCCCGGGGTGCCGCTCGGCGTGCGGTGCGACGAAGCCCGCGGTCAGGGTCCTCGTCTCGGACTCGATGGCGTCCTCGTCGACGACCGGCGGCGGTACGAGGTCGCCCGACTGCACCGGCCAGGGGAACACGGCGAGCACCTGGAGGCGGGCCTCGCGCCGCGCGGCCTCGGCGAACGCGAACGCGAGGGCCTCGTTGTTCGGGCTGTCCACGTGCAGTCCGACGACCACACGCGGCCCTGGGGTGACGAGTTCGGAGTCGTGCACCTCCCGTCCGGGCCTGGGGACCACCACGACGGGGCACTCCGCGTCGCGCGCGGCGGCCGTGCCGTTCGAGCCGAGGAGCAGGCTCGCGAAACCGCCCCGGCCTCGGGAGCCGAACACCATCAGCTGCGCGTCGGAGCCCAGGCCGGGCAGCAGACCGGCGGGGGCGCCGTCCAGCGCCAGGTACTCCGTGACCGGCGCGTCCTCGCCCAGGCCCTTGAGCCGGTCGCGGACCAGGTCGAGCACCTGATCGGTGTCCGGTTCGGGCTGGACGGCGGCGAGCGTCTCCGGCCGCAGCAGGAGGGGCCCGTACTCCCGCACATGGACCACGCGCAGGGGCGCCTCGCGTCGGCGGGCCGCGTCGAGGGCCCAGTCGAGGGCGCGCAGGCTGTCGTCCGATCCGTCGACCGCAGCGATGACGGGCAGGGTGTTCATGGGATTCTCGCCTCCGGAACGTCTTCTTCCGCTTCCTGCGGCCAGCCTCGCTCAGGCAGGACCCCAGGAAGGGGTCGAAGATCGCGTGTCCGGAAAAAGGGGCGGGAAACTCCCGCTCTTCGGGCGGGATCGGATCTCGCACGAGGTCGGATCCCGGCCGAGGCCGGATCTCAGGTGAGGTCGAACTCCCCCTCCCGCGCCCCCGACACGAACGCGCCCCACTCCGCGGGCGTGAAGATCAAGGACGGGCTTTCCGGGCGGCCGCTGTTGCGCATCGCGATGAAACCCTCGACAAAGGCGATCTGGACATCCCCCTGCCCACGGCTGCTCGAATGCCAGTCGGCGCTGCTGAGGTCAAGCTCCGGCTTGTCCCAGCCCGCGAGCGGGTGCTGCTGGATGGTGCTCTCGGCCACGTCCGTGCTCCTCCCGGTTCGTCGTCCGCGGCCAGCCTAGCTTTCGGCACCTGCCGCGCACAGGCCACGTAAGAAGGACATTCACGAGGTGGGCGGCTCGGCTCCGACCAGCCACATCGAGAAGAACTGGGAGCCGCCGCCGTAGGCGTGCCCGAGGACCCGGCGTGCGCCGTCGACCTGGTGTTCTCCGGCCTGTCCACGTACCTGAAGTGCGGCTTCGGCGAAGCGGATCATCCCGGAGGCTCCGATGGGGTTGGTGGAGAGCACCCCTCCCGACATGTTCACCGGAAGATCGCCGTCCAGTTCCGTGACCCCGGACTCGGTGAGCTTCCAGCCCTCGCCCTCGTCCGCGAAGCCCAGATTCTCCAGCCACATGGGCTCGTACCAGGAGAACGGGACGTACATCTCGACCGCGTCGATGTCCCGGCGGGGGTCCGCGATGCCCGCCTGCCGGTACACGTCGGCCGCGCAGTCCTTGCCGGCCTGCGGGGAGACGAAGTCCTTGCCCGCGAAGAGCGTCGGTTCGCTGCGCATCGCGCCGCCGTGCATCCAGGCGGCCGGCCGCGGCGAACGGGCCGCGCCCGCCCGGTCGGTGAGGACCATCGCGCAGGCGCCGTCGGAGGACGGGCAGGTCTCCGAGTAGCGGATCGGGTCCCAGAGCATCGGCGAGGCCTGGACCTTCTCCAGCGTGATGTCGTGCTCGTGCAGATGCGCGTACGGGTTCTTGAGCGCGTTGCGGCGGTCCTTGTAGGCGACCAGGGAGCCGACCGCGTCGGGGGCGCCGGTGCGCCGCATGTAGGCGCGCACGTGCGGGGCGAAGAAGCCGCCCGCGCCGGCGAGCAGGGGCTGCTGGAAGGGGATCGGCAGGGACAGGCCCCACATGGCGTTCGACTCGGACTGCTTCTCGTAGGCGAGGGTCAGTACGGTGCCGTGGACGCGGCCCGCTATCAGGTTCGTGGCGACGAGCGCGGTCGAGCCGCCGACGGAGCCCGCGGTGTGGACGCGCAGCATCGGTTTGCCGACCGCGCCGAGGGCGTCGGCGAGGTACAGCTCGGGCATCATGACGCCCTCGAAGAAGTCGGGCGCCTTGCCGATGACGACGGCGTCGATGTCGGCCCAGGTCAACTCGGCGTCGGCGAGCGCACGTTGAGCGGCCTCGCGGACGAGTCCGGCGATCGACACGTCCCGCCGGGCCGCCACGTGCTTGGTCTGGCCGATCCCGACGACGGCCACCGGCTCCTTGCCCGTCGCGGGGCTCGTCACCGGGCTCGCCGCCCGGCTCGTTGCGGGGCTCATCGCGGGTCTCCTTCCAGTACGGCGACCAGGTTCTGTTGCAGACAGGGCCCCGAAGTGGCGTGCGCCAGTGCCCGGTCGGAGTCGCCGCGCCCGATCCGGGCGGCGGCCTCGCCGATCCGGATGAGCCCCGCGGCCATGACGGGATTGGCGGCGAGCGCTCCCCCGGACGGATTGACGTCGACGCCTTCGCCCAGGCGCAGGGCTTTGCGCAGCACCACTTCCTGGGAGCTGAAGGGCGCGTGCAACTCGGCCGTGTCGACGGGCCGTTCGAAGGCGCCCGCCCGTTCCGCCGCCAGCCGCGCGGAGGGCGAGTCGGTCAGATCCCGTACCCCCAGGCCGTGCGCCTCGATGCGGTGGTCGATGCCCCGTATCCAGGCGGGCCGCTCGCACAGTTCACGGGCCCGCTCCCCCGCGGCGAGGATCACGGCGGCGGCCCCGTCGCCGATGGGCGGACAGTCTCCGGTGCGCAGGGGGCGTACGGCGTACTCGCCCTGCGGCACCGAACCGCGCAGCTGCGCATGGGAGTTGTCGGTGGCCGAGGCCCGGCTGCGGGTGGCGACGGCGGCGAGCGCCGGTTCGTCCGTGTCGCCCGCGTCGATGAGCGCCTGCGCCTGGAGGGCGGCCAGCGCGACGGAGTCGGGCCACAGGGGTGCCACGTAGTACGGGTCGAGCTGCCGGGTCAGCACATCGCGCACGGAGCCGGGGGACGACTTGCCGTACGCGTACACCAGCGCGGTGTCCGCGTCGCCGGTGAGGAGCTTCGTCCAGGCCTCGTACAGCGCCCACGCGCCGTCCATCTCCACGTGCGACTCGGAGATCGGCGGCCAGGCTCCCACGCCGTCCAGGGCCATGGTGAAGGAGAAGGCCCGGCCCGCGAGATAGTCCGTGGAGCCGGAGCAGGTGAAGCCGATGTCGCTGGTCCTCAACCCGGTCTGCGCCAGCACCTGGTGCAGGACCGGCATGAGCATCTCCACCTCGGAGAGCTCGTCGCTGGTGCGCCGGTGGTCGGTCTGCGCGAAGGCGACGACGGCGATGTCCCGGAGCGGGCCGGGTACGGACCTCGGTGCGGGCATCTACAACAGCTCCTTGTACGTCTCGTAGTCCGCGTCGGGTTCGCCGGTGGGCCGGTAGTGGTCGGGGTGGCCGCCCCCGTCCGACCACACGGGTTCGACCCGCAGTCCCATGCGCACCTGGTCGTAGGGGATGCCGCCGATCCGGCCGTGCAGGGCGAGGTCGGCGCCGTCGAGAGCGATGTGCGCGTAGACGTACGGCACTTCGATGTCGAGGTTCTTCGCCTTGATGTTGACGATGCAGTAGGTCGTCACTGTGCCGCGTGGACCCACTTCGACCCGTTCCAATGTGGCCACACCACATGTGGGGCACGCACCCCTGGGCGGGACGTACACCTTGCGGCACGACGGGCAGCGCTCTCCGACGACCCGCCGCTCGGCGAGCGCGTGGATGTAGGCGGTCTGGGCGCGGCCCGGCGAGTACGTGTAGTCGAGCCGGGCGGGCGCGACGATGCCGGTCACCAGGTCCTCGAACCGCCCGTCGCTGCCGGTGAGTGCGGCGGTGCCGTCGTTGTGGGGCTCGAAGCAGGCGATGTCCGTGATGGCGCCGGAGCGTTCGCCGGCCCAGCGGACCCGCACGCGCATACCGGTGTGCACGGAGTCGGGGCCGCCGGGGGCGTCGAGAGCGTGCAGCAGCCCGGTGTCGGCGCCGTCGAGCCGCACCAGCACCCAGGCGAACGGCCGGTCGAGCGGCTGGCCCCGGCGGGGTTCGGGGTTCCAGGCCCAGGTGGTGACGGTCCCGGTGGCCGCGACCTCGACGAGTTCGCTCAACTCTTCGGAGCTGACGGGGTCGTACTCGACGGGCGGCACCAGCGTGCGCCCGTCGACGGTCCTCACCCCCAGGACGACCCGCTCGCGCAGCCCGGTCAGAAACGCACTCTGAACGGGCCCGAGGGACCGCGTAAAAGGAAACTCGACGACAAGGGGAGCTTTGAGAACTTCGGGCACGGAATCTCCTCACAGTTTGGGGCCGGGCTCCGGCGCGGGCTGCGCCTGCGAACGGACTGCGCCCCGAAAGGGGCGCGGGGAACTGCGCGGCCAGCCACGACGGCGCCGCAGCGACGAACCGGCCTCCCGCGAAGCGGGCATGACGGCGAGGCGCGGCGGGGCTCACTGCCGCCGGTACACCGCGGGCCGCCGCTCGGCGAAGGCCCGAGCCCCTTCCTTCGCATCAGCGGTGTCGAACACCGGCCACCCCCGCTTCAGCTCGGCGGCCAGCCCCTCCGACTCGCTCATCTCCGCGGTCTCGTACACGGACGCCTTCACCGCCTCGACGGCCAGCGGCCCGCACGCGTTGACCTGCTCGGCGATGGCCAGGGCCTTCTCCAGCGCGGTCCCGTCGGGCACGACATGCCCGATCAGCCCGATGCCGGCGGCCTCCCGCGCCGAGTACGGCCGCCCGGTCAGCAGCATCTCCAGTGCGTGCGTCCGCGGAATCTGCCGCTGGAGCCGCACCGTCGAGCCCCCGATCGGGAACAGACCGCGCCGCACCTCGAAGAGCCCGAACGTGGCGGACTCCCCCGCGACCCGGATGTCGGTCCCCTGGAGGATCTCGGTGCCGCCGGCCACACAGTGGCCCTCGACCGCGGCGATCACGGGTTTGCGTGGCCGGTGATGCCGCAGCATCGCCTTCCAGTGCAGATCGGGGTCGGCCGTGAGGCGCTCCCGGTGCTGCTGCCCCTCCATCCCCTTGCCCGCGAGGGCCTTGAGGTCCATGCCCGCGCAGAACGCGCCGCCCGCGCCGGTCAGGACGATCGAGCGGATGGCGTCGTCCTCGTCGGCCTCGACCCAGCCGTCGTACAGGCCGACCAGCATCGGCAGCGAGAGCGCGTTCTTGGCCTCGGGCCTGTTGAGCGTGAGCACCAGTGTGGCGCCTTCGCGCTGCACGGTGAGGTGTTCCGTCCCACCCATAGCCGTCCTCCCGTCTCAGGAACGAGAACAGGTTGCAGGAGGCGCCGAAGCAGTTCAAGGGTTTTCTGACAGACAGTCAGATTTCTTCTGCGCGGACCCTTCACAGTTGTGGCGGGCTTTGCTCTGATGACCGGCGAAGCGATGACGCACGTCCCTTCATCGACGCGCGGCCGACACGTCCCCTGCCCGTCTCGGCGCACGTCGGTGTCCGTCGATGCTTGCCGGGGTCTGGAGGAGCGGTGGAGTACAACCTTGCCGACCTGTTCGAGTCGGTGGTCGACGTGGTCCCCGACCGTGAGGCACTGATCCACATCGACCATCCCGGTACGGGAGCCGAGCGCCGCCTCACCTACGCGGAGCTGGACGCGGCGGCCAACCGCGTCGCCCACCATCTGATCGACAGCGGTATCCGCCCCGGTGAGCACCTCGGGCTGCACCTCTACAACGGCATCGAGTACCTGCAGACCGTCCTCGGGTGCCTGAAGGCACGGATCGTGCCGGTCAACGTCAACTACCGTTATGTCGAGGAGGAGTTGATCTACCTCTACAAGGACGCCGACCTGGTGGCGCTCGTCTTCGACGCGGAGTTCACCGGGCGGGTGGCGGCGGCCCTGCCGCGCACCCCGGCGCTGCGCCTCCTCATGCGGGTGGGGGTTCCGGCCCTGGACGCGCCCCCGTTGCCGGTGCTGGACTTCGCGGCGGCCGAGGCCACCGGATCCCCCGGGCGGGGCTTCCCGGCGCGGTCGGCCGACGACCAGTTCATCATCTACACCGGCGGCACGACCGGGATGCCGAAGGGCGTGATGTGGCGTCAGGAGGACCTGTTCTTCTCGGGGTTGGGTGGCGGTGCTCCGACCGGCGATCCGGTGAAGAAGCCGGAGGAGCTGGCCGAGCGGGTGGCGGCCGGCGGCGACGGGATCACCTTCTTCCCCACGGCTCCGCTGATGCACGGCACCTCGACCCTCACCGCCTTCATCGGTTTCCACTTCGGTCAACGCATCGTGATCCACAGTAAGTTCGTGCCCGACAAGGTGCTGCGGACCATCGAGAGGGAGAAGGTGACCAGCGTGTCGCTGGTCGGCGACGCGATGCTGCGGCCACTGATCGACGCGTTGAACGGGTCCATGAAGGGCACCGACTGCTCCTCCCTGTTCAGCGTCTCCTCGTCCGGCGCGATCATGTCGGAGACGGTGCGGGCCCAGTTCCAGGCCCTCGTGCCGAACGTGATGCTGCTCAACAACTTCGGCTCCTCGGAGTCCGGATTCAACGGCACGGCGACCGCCGACTCGGGCCCCGGACGCGGTTTCCGCATCCAGGTCAACTCCCGTACGCAGGTGGTGGACCCGGCGACGTACGAGCCGGTCGCCGTCGGTGAGCCGGGGCGCATCGCGCAGCGCGGACACGTGCCTCTCGGCTACTACAACGACCCGAGGAAAACCGCCGAGACCTTCTTCGAGAAGGACGGCGAGCGATGGGTGCTGCTCGGCGACATGGCGACGGTCGACGAGGAGGGCATCGTCACCGTGCTGGGCCGCGGCTCGCAGTGCATCAACACCGGCGGGGAGAAGGTGTATCCGGAAGAGGTCGAGCAGGCGCTCAAGTCGCACCCCGACGTGTACGACGCGCTGGTGGCCGGGGTGCCCGACGCGACCTGGGGCAACCATGTGGCGGCCGTGGTGCAACTGCGCGAGGGCGGCGGGCGGCTCTCCCTGGACGAGATCCAGACCCACTGCCGTACCCATCTGGCGGGCTACAAGATCCCGCGCCAGCTGGTGATCACCGACTCCATCCAGCGGTCACCGAGCGGCAAGGCGGACTACCGCTGGGCACGGTCGGTGGCGGCCGAGGCGTCGGAGGCTGCACGCTGAAAAGGCGGTTCATGTGTTGGAGGAGCCGGTGGTCGGTTCATGTATTGAAGGGCCGGTAGTGGACGAGGGCGCGGCCGTCGCTCCCGTCCCGCACCGTCAACTCCACCGCCACGGCGCCTCCTTCGGCGTACGGGTCCAGGGTCAGGCCCCCGCAGCGGTCGGCATCCTCCTGGGCGCAGTCCGTACGCAGCTCCAGGTCGGGGTAGGTGTCGGCCAGCCAGGTGTCGAGGTCGGCCCGGGCGATACGGAACCGGATGTCGTACAGCGTGTCGATGCCGTGCTGTACGACGCAGGCCGCGTCCTTCGCCCCGGACGGCAGCCGCTGCTGGTCCGCGAACCGCAACGCCTCCCGGCACGGCACCTTCACCCCCGCGACCCGCGGGTCACCGCCCTGCGTGTCCCCGGTCCGCACCCCGCCGGCCCGCGCGTCCTCGCCCTCGCCGGGCCCGCCCGAAGCCGTCGCCCAGACCGCCCAGCCGAGACAGGCCAGCGCCAGTGCGGCGACCAGCCCGCCCACCCCGGCTGCCCTTCCCCCAGTACGTGACACCCGCACCCCTCCGTCTCCGGCTCCGGCTCCGGCTCCGGGGCACCGATCGCCCGCTCGTCCGCCCGCCTGCTCGTCCACTCGGCAGGGAAGAGGGGTGATCGGCGGACCCGGTTCCCGCCGCACGCCTTGACGGCCGCCCGTACGACTGGATTACTTGATCCCCGAGGACACGACCGAATGATCGGTCGCCCGAAATGACCCAGGGGTGAGGGAGAAGGCCTGTGGCGGATGTGACGGACCTGCTGGACGCGGGCGAACGGCTCGACGCCGACGGCCTGCGCGCGCTCCAGCTGGAGCGGCTGCGGACCACCCTGCGGCACGCGTACGAGAACGTGCCGTTCTACCGCGACTCCTTCGACAAGGCGGGGCTGCGGCCCGAGGACTGCCACTCGCTCGCCGATCTGGCCCGGTTCCCCTTCACCACGAAGGCGGACCTGCGCGACAACTACCCGTACGGGATGTTCGCCGTGCCCCGGGACCGTATTCGCCGCATCCATGCCTCCAGCGGCACCACAGGGCTCCCCACGGTCGTCGGATACACCGAGAACGACCTCTCCATGTGGTCCGACATGGTGGCCCGCTCGATCCGCGCGGCGGGCGGCCGGCCCGGTGACATCGCACATGTGGCCTACGGCTATGGCCTGTTCACCGGTGGGCTCGGCGCACACTACGGCGCCGAACGGCTCGGCTGTACGGTCATTCCCGCGTCCGGCGGCATGACCACGCGCCAGGTCCAGCTGATCCAGGACCTGAAGCCCGGGATCATCATGGTGACGCCCTCCTACATGCTGACGATTCTCGACGAGTTCGAGCGTCAGGGTGTGGATCCGCGCCACACCTCGCTCCGCGTGGGCATCTTCGGTGCCGAGCCCTGGACCGAGGAGATGCGCCGGGAGATCGAGGAGCGGTTCGCCATCGACGCGGTCGACATATACGGGCTGTCGGAGGTGATCGGCCCCGGGGTGGCCCAGGAGTGCGTGGAGACGAAGGACGGACTGCACATCTGGGAGGACCATTTCTACCCGGAGGTCGTCGATCCGCTCACGGGCGAGGTGCTGCCGGACGGCGAGGAGGGCGAGCTGGTGTTCACCTCCCTCACCAAGGAGGCCATGCCCGTGATCCGCTACCGGACCCGGGACCTGACCACGCTGCTGCCCGGCACGGCCAGGGTCTTCCGCCGGATGCGCAAGATCACCGGCCGCAGCGACGACCTGGTCATCGTGCGCGGGGTGAACCTCTTCCCCACCCAGGTCGAGGAGATCGTCCTGCGCACCCCGGGCGTCGCCCCGCACTTCCAGCTGCGGCTGACCCGCGAGGGCCGCCTCGACTCGCTCACCGTCCGGGCCGAGGCGCGCGCGGGCGCCACCCCGGAGATCCGCGACGCGGCCGCGCGCTCCATCGCGGCGGCCGTGAAGGACGGCATCGGCGTCTCGGCGCGGGTCGAGATCGTCGAACCGGAGTCGCTGGAGCGGTCGGTGGGCAAGATCCGGCGCATCGTGGACCTGCGCCCGCGATAGCCGACGGCAGCGGCGACGGCGACCCGGCACGGCCTGCGCTGCCCGTCCGGCCCATGTGGTCCCGAACCATCTGGGTCCGGGCCACATGTGTCCGGGCTAGGGGTGGGGCGTCGAGCCGTACGCCATCAGGAAGCGGTCGCGGAAGGAGTCCATCCGCCAGACCGGGGCCGTGTCGTCGGGCTTGAGGCCCTCGGTCCAGTTCCAGTCGTCGATCTTGTCGAGGACGGACTTGTCGTGGGCGACGATCGAGACCGGCACGTCCCGGTTGGCGTGGTCGCCGCTCACCCTGGCGAGGGGCTGGTGGTCGCCCAGGAAGACCAGCACGGTGTTCTTGTTGCCGTACTTCACCACGTAGTCGATGAGGCTGGTCACGGAGTACTGGATGGACTTGCCGTACTCCTCCTTGACCTTGGTCGAGTCGTAGAAGACGTCCGCGGGCTTCTTGCCGTCCTTCTGGATGTCCTTGTAGACCGAGCCGTCGCCGACCTCGTCCCAGGGGATCGTCTTGGGGATCGGCGCCCAGGGCTGGTGGCTGGAGGTCAGGATGATCTCCGACATCAGCGGCTTGTCGCGCTTCTTGCCGTGCTCAAGGCGCTGGTAGGCGCTCAGGGCGTACTGGTCGGGCATGGTCGACCAGCTGAACTTGGGTCCCTTGTAGCCGAGTTCCCGTGAGTCGTAGACGTTGTCGAGGCCGTAGAACGAGCCCTCGGGCCAGTTCTTCTGGACGCCCGGCATGATGCCCACGGTCCGCCAGTCGCCGGTGCGCTGGAAAGCGCCGGTGAGCGTCAGGTGATCGCCCGCGGTGACGGTGCGGTAGCGGGCCTGGTTGCTGATCCACAGCCCGGACAGGAACGTGGAGTGGCCGAGCCAGCTGCTGCCGCCGTACGTCGCCGAGGTGAGCCAGCCGCTCTTGGCCGCGTACCCGGCCTCGGCCAGTTCGGCCGTCTTGTCGTCGAGCGTGGCGTCGACCCCGGGCGCCATGACCGGGTCCTCGATGGCGCTGCGGCCGTAACTCTCGATGAAGGCGAAGATGACGTCCTTGCCGCGCAGATCGGGGACGAGCTGGGCCGGTGGCGTCTTCGCGAACTTGTCCCTCTTGGCGATCTTGGCGAATTCCGCCTCGTCCTTGAGGGTCGCCTGTACGCGGTCCACCCGGTTCTGGACGGCGCCCGCGGTGCTGCGGGCCGCGAACTGCACCCCCGCGAACTGCACGCCGAGCGCCGAGCAGGCCACCCAGACCGTGCCGGCGACCAGCGTGGCACGGGTCGCCCGCCCGCTCTGGCGGGCCAGCAGGTTGCCGAGCCGGACGACGGAGAGGGCCATCAGCGCGAATATGGCGATGACGAGCACGACGACCGCGATCACGACGGCGACCGCGCCGGTCTTGCCCATCGAGTCCTCAAGGTACGTCCGGGCGTCGTTGAACAGGGTCCAGTCGAGTACGACGTTGAAGCCGCGTCCGAGGAATTCGTTGAAGCCGAGGTCGAGGAGGTTCAGGACGGTCATCGCGCCCAGGCTCAGACCGGCGAGGACGGCCGTGATCAGCCTCAGCGTCTTCGGCAGGACCATGAGGACGGCCGCGCCGAAGATCGCCTCCACCGGCAGCCGGAGGAACACGGCGGGCCGGAAGCGGTCGGGATCGTTCGGCATGAGCAGCGCGAAGAGCACGAGCAGGGCGGCGAGGGAGGTGATCGTCCAGGTCACGGTCCGGGCGGCGCCCGGGTGCTTCGCACGCCAGCCGCGGGGGGCGGGGGGTGCCTCGGCCGCCTCCTCGGCACTGGCCGAGGCGTCCTCGTCCGTACCGGTCGCAGCGTCCTCGTCGGCGTCGGGGACGGCGGACGTGCCCTTGCCCTCGACACCCTCGGCACCCTCGGCGGTGGACGCTTTCCCATCGGCGGACGCATCCGCGTCGGCGGATATGTCCGCGCCGACCGGTGCGGCTTCGTCGGCGGGTGCGGCCTCGTCGGCGGGTGCGGCCTCGTCGGCGGCCGGGTCCGTCTGCTCCGCGGGGGCGTCCGCCTTCTCGGCGGCCGGGGCCGCCTTCTCCGTGGGCGTGCTGTCCGCCGGAGGCACTGCCTCGGGCATCTCGGGTTCCTTCGGGGTTGTCCGGTCCAGGTCCGGCAATGAGTGAGAGTTCGTGGTGCTAGACAACCCGAAGGTCCTTCCGTGCGAAACCCGGTGGTGGCTGGGCGGACCAGGCTCGGGTGGTCGGACCGCCGTAACGTAACTGGTACGGCCCACCAGCGTGTTCAGTTCAGTGGGTCGGGGGTTCGCCCGGCAAAGATTCAGTCACCGGTGGGTCAAGGTCACGAGGGGTCGCCGCCGGGGAGCCCTCCCCGAACCGGTCCCGCAGTTCCCGCTTGAGGATCTTCCCGCTCGCGTTGCGCGGCAGCTCGTCCACGAACACCACCCGCTTCGGCGCCTTGAAGTGGGCGAGCTTCTCGCGGGCGTGGGCGAGCAGTTCGTCCTCCGTGACCTCGCCACGGCGTACGACGACCGCGGTGACGGCCTCGATCCACCGCTCGTCGGGCAGGCCGACCACCGCGGCCTCGGCCACCTCGGGATGGGTGTAGAGCGCGTCCTCGACCTGCCGTGAAGCGACCAGTACGCCCCCGGAGTTGATGACGTCCTTCACCCGGTCGACGACGGTGAAGTATCCCTCTGCGTCCCGCACCACGAGATCACCGGAGTGGAACCAGCCGTCCCGGAAGGCCTCGGCGCTCTCCTCCGGCTTGTCCCAGTAGCCCTCGCAGAGCTGCGGCGACCGGTAGACGACCTCGCCGGAGGTGCCGTCGGGCACGTCCTTGCCGTCCTCGTCGACCACCCGCGCGTCCACGAAGAGCACCGGACGTCCGCAGGAGTCCAGCCGCTTCTTGCGGTGCTCGTGCGGCCCGAGAACCATGGCCAGCGGACCGATCTCGCTCTGGCCGAAGCAGTTGTAGAAGGCCAGCTTCGGCAGCCTGGACCGCAGCCGTTCCAGCACGGGCACCGGCATGATCGACGCCCCGTAGTACGCCTTGCGCAGTCCGCTCAGGTCACGGGTGGCGAAGTCGGGGCGGTTCGACAGGCCGATCCACACGGTGGGCGGCGCGAAGAGGCTGTCCGCCCGGCCGGCCTCGACGAGGTCGAACAGCCGGTCCCCGTCGGGGGCGTCGAGGATGGTGTTGGTGGCGCCGACCGCGAGGTAGGGCAGCAGGAACACGTGCATCTGCGCCGAGTGGTAGAGCGGCAGCGAGTGCACGGGCAGATCCCCCGCGCTCAGGTCGAGGGCGGTGATCGCGCTCAGGTACTCGTGCACCAGCGCGCGGTGGGTCAGCATCGCGCCCTTGGGCAGGGCCGTCGTGCCCGAGGTGTAGAGCAGCTGCACCAGGTCCTCGGTGCGCGGCTCGGGACCGTCGTAGGGGGGTGTCGACTCCAGCCGGGCGAGCAGCGAGTCCTCGGCGTCGCGCAGCGGCAGCACGCGTACGCCGTCGGGGAGCCGGTCCGCGAGGTCCGGGTCGGCCAGCACCAGGGTGCTGCCCGACTGGCCGACGATGTACGCGAGATCGTCGCCGGTGAGGTTCTGGTTCACCGGCACATGGACGAGTCCGGCGCGGGCGCAGGCCAGGAAGCCGATGAGGTACGCGTCGGAGTTGTGCCCGTAAGCGCCGACGCGGTCTCCCGGGGCGAGTCCCGAGGAGCGCAGGACCTCGGCCGCGCGGGAGACGGCCTCGTCGAGTTCGGCGTAGGTCCAGGTGCGTTCGCGGTAGGTGACCGCGGCGCGAACCGGGGTGCGCCGGGCGCTGCGTCGCAGCACCCCGTCAACCGTGCTGCCGTGTCCAGGCGTCATGGGACTTGATCCTGGTTCCGTCCAGGTCGCAGGTCAAGCCGGGCGGCACGGGCTCCGGAACGCGCGACGCGGACGGTCTCTTGTGGCATGGGACCACACAAGACCGGCGCACATGTGGGCCGGAGCCACATGGCACCGAACCACATGTGCGCCGAGGCCTCACACCGGTCGCGTACGACCCTCCCAGTACGGCTCCCGAAGCCGTCGTTTGTACAGCTTCCCGTTCGGGTCGCGGGGCATCGTCTCGATGAAGTCGACGCTCCCGGGCCGCTTGTAGCCGGCGAGTTGCTGTGCGCAGTGTTCGAGAATCCGCGCGGCCAGCACCTCGCCCGGCTCGAAGCCGGGAGCGGGTTCGACGACCGCCTTCACCGCCTCGCCCCAGTCGTCGTGCGGGATCCCGAAGGCGGCCGCGTCGGCGACGGCGGGGTGGGTGAGGAGCGCGGCCTCGATCTCGGCGGGATAGATGTTGACCCCGCCCGAGATGATCATGTCGATCTTGCGGTCGCGGAGGAAGAGATAGCCGTCCTCGTCGATGTACCCCAGGTCGCCGACGGTGAAGAAGTCCCCGATGCGGTTCTTCCTCGTCTTGGTCTCGTCCTTGTGGTACGAGAATCCGCCGGTGCTCATCTTCATGTAGACGGTCCCGAGTTCGCCGGGCGGCAGCCTGTTGCCGTCGTCGTCGAAGACGGCGAGTTCGCTGATGGGCCACGCCTTGCCGACCGTGCCGGGTTTCTTCAGCCAGTCCTCGGCGGTGGCGAAGGCCCCACCGCCCTCACTGGCCGCGTAGTACTCCTCGACGCTGTGGCCCCACCACTCGATCATGGCCCGTTTCACATGGTCCGGGCAGGGGGCGGCGCCATGGATGGCGTGCCGCATGGACGACACGTCGTACGCCTCTCTGGTGTGTTGAGGCAACGCGAGCAGGCGGTGGAACTGGGTCGGCACCATATGGGTGTGGGTGCACTGATGGGTGTCGATGAGCCGGAGCATCTCCTCGGGCGTCCACTTGTCCATCAGCACCAGCCGGTGCCCGATGTGCAGGGACGCGCCCGCGAACTGGAGGACCGCCGTGTGGTAGAGCGGCGAGCACACCAGATGCACGTTGCCGTCGAACGGTTTGATGCCGAAGATGCCGAGGAAGCCGCCGAGATACGTCTCCTCGGGGAGCTTGCCGGGCAGCGGGCGGCGGATGCCGCGCGGGCGTCCCGTGGTGCCGGAGGTGTAGTTCATGACCCAGCCGAGCGTCCGGTCCGCGGGCACGGTCCCGGGCTGCCCGTCGAGGAGGTCGCCGTACGGCCGGAACCCCTCGATCGAACCGGCCGTACCGGCTGTACCGACCGCACCCACCGCGTACCGCCGGTCCGCCGGGAGCTTCGCCTCGTCGGCCGCGTGGCGTGCGGCGTCGCCGAACCGCTCGTGCGCGATGAGCGCCTTGGCCCCGGAGTCGGCGACGATCCAGGCGATCTCGGGGCCGACCAGATGGTGGTTGACGGGCACGAGGTAGAAACCGGCCTGGGAGGCGGCGAGGTAGACGGTGAGGAACTCGACACCGTTGGGGAGCACGACGGCGAAGGAGTCGCCGCGTTCGAGCCCGGCGGCGCGCAGTCCGTGGACCAGGCGGTTGGCCTCGGCGTGCAGCCGTCCGGCGGTCCACTCCTCGCCGTCGGTCGCGACGAGCACGACGCGTTCGGGGTCGGCGGTGGCCTGGGACCAGAAACCGTTGGGGGGCTGGCTCACTCGTGGCTCCTTCCGGCGATGCGGTCGAGTCGGTCCACGGCCTCCTCGAAACCGCGGGTGAGGTCGTCGACGACCTCCTGGACACCGCGTTCACTGTTCATCCGGCCGACGATCTGTCCCACGGGTGTGCCGAGCAGCGGTTCCACCTCGTGCTTCTGGATCCGTGAGACCGCCTCGGCGACCAGGAGTCCCTGCAATGGCATGGGGAGCGTGCCGGGTCCGTTCGGGTCGTCCCAGGCGTCGGTCCATTCGGTACGCAGCTGCCGTGCGGGTTTCCCGGTCAGGGCGCGCGAGCGGACCGTGTCGCCTGACCCGGCGGCGAGGAGTTTGCGTGTCAGGGCACGCGAGTGCATATCGGCCTCTGTGGTGGTCAGCCATATGGAGCCGAGCCACACACCCTGGGCGCCGAGTGTGAGCGCGGCGGCCATCTGCTGTCCGCTGCCAATGCCCCCTGCGGCGAGCACGGGCAGGGGCGCGACGGCTTCGACGACCTCGGGCGTGAGCACCATGGAGGCGATCTCACCGGTGTGGCCGCCGCCCTCGTAGCCCTGGGCGACGACGATGTCGATGCCCGCCTCGGCGTGCTTGCGCGCGTGCCGGGCGCTGCCCGCGAGGGCGGCCACCAGCACGCCCTTCTCATGGGCGCGCTCGATGACGTCGGCGGGCGGCGAGCCGAGCGCGTTGGCCAGCAGCTTGATCGGGTAGTCGAAGGCGACGTCCAGCTGGGTGCGGGCGACCTGTTCCATCCAGCCGGTGATGCGCCAGCCGGAGGCCTCGCCCTCGTCGAGTTCGGGGACCGCGTACTTGGCCAGGGTGTCCCTGACATACTGCCGGTGCCCCTCCGGGATCATCGCCTCGACGTCTGCCTCGGTGACGCCCTCGACCTTCTTGGCGGGCATGACGACATCGAGCCCGTACGGCATTCCGTCGACATGTGCCTCGATCCAGTCGAGGTCCCGTTTGAGCTCGTCGGGGTCGGTGTAGCGGACCGCGCCGAGCACGCCGAGTCCACCGGCCCGGCTGATGGCAGCGGCGACGGCGGGGAACGGCGTGAAGCCGAAGAGGGCGTGCTCGACTCCCAGTTTCTTGCTCAGCTCCGTCTGCATGGGCGCAGGATGCCGCAGTCCTGTGGACGAGGGAAGAGCTTTTCTGATGGCCCGTCAGTTTTTTGGACCGCCGGCGAGTCGGGCGCCACCGTTGACACGGCCCTCCTCTGACACAAAAGTTTCACCGGACACGGCGAGGGCGGAAAAATACTTTCAGGCGGCGTGACGGCGTGACGGGAGGCTCTTCAATGGCATCGATGTCATCGACGGGGGACAGAGCGGGCGGCGGGCCGACCCGTCGTCAAGTGGGGCGCGGTCTGACGGCGTTGGGAGGCGCACTGATTCTCGCGCCCCTGCCCGCGGCCTCGGCGGCGCCCGGCACGGCCGGGGGCGACGGAGCCGGCCACAGGCACCCGACCCTGCGCCACGGCTCCGCCGAACGCGCCGGTCTGCTCCCCGCCCCGCTGCGTCAACTCGTCACCGACGCGGAGTCGTTCCTCGCCCCCTCCCCCACGTACCCCTGGTACGCGGGTGCCGTACTGCTCGCGGGCCGCGGCGGCACCGTCGCCCTGCACGAGCCGATCGGCAAGGCGGTGCGTTATTCGGCGTACGACGAGAAGACCGACACCGCTGTGGAGTTCCCCGCCGAGCAGCAGATCGCGATGGCCGAGGACACGGTCTTCGACCTGGCCTCGGTGTCCAAACTGTTCACGTCGATCCTCGCCGTGCAGCAGATCGAGCGCGGCACGCTGGAGCTGGAGGCCGAGGTCGCCTCGTACCTCCCCGACTTCGGCGGCGCGGGCAAGCAGGACATCACGATCCGCCAACTGCTCACCCACACCTCGGGGTTCCGTGCCTGGATCCCGCTCTACAGCGCGCCGACGTACGAGGAGAAGCTTCAGCTCGTCTGGAAGGAGGCGCCTCTCAACCCGCCGGGCACCAAGTACCTGTACTCGGACCTCAATCTGATCTCGCTGCAACTGGTCCTGGAGAAGGTCACCGGCCGCGCCCTGGACGCCCTGCTCCGCACCGAGATCACCGCTCCGCTGGGCATGAAGCGCACCCGCTACAACCCGCCACCCTCCTGGAAGCCGCGGATCGCCGCCACCGAGGACGCGCGCAAGCCGTGGTCGGGGCTCGACCGAGGGCTCGTGTGGGGCGAGGTGCACGACGAGAACGCGTACAGCCTGGGTGGTGTCGCGGGGCACGCCGGTGTCTTCTCCACCGCGTGGGACCTGGCGGTCCTCGGCCGGACGCTGCTCAACGGCGGCGTGTACGGCGGGGCGCGCATCCTGGAGCCGGAGTCCGTGGACCTGATGTTCACCGACTTCAACACGGCCTTCCCCGGCGACGAGCACGGTCTGGGCTTCGAGCTCTACCAGCACTGGTACATGGGCGCGATGGCCACTCCCCGCACCGCTGGTCACACAGGCTTCACGGGCACCTCGCTCGTCCTCGACCCGACGACCGACTCGTTCCTCGTCCTCCTCGGCAACTCCGTCCACCCCGTGCGCAGTTGGCGTTCCGGATCGGCTCCCCGGGTCGCCGCCGCCAACCACCTGGCCCGCGCTGTTCCGGTCCGGCCCGCGCGGGGGCGTACGGCCTGGTTCTCCGGCATGGCGACCGCGGCCTCCGCGACGCTGACGCTGCCCGCGCTGGACGTGGGCGCCGGCGGGCGGCTGCGGTGCGCGCTGTGGTGGGACACCGAGCCGCAGGCCGACGTGCTCTTCCTGGAGTCGTCGGCGGACGGCGGGGAGACGTGGGAGGCGGTGCCGTTCACGACCGTCCGCGACGGGGAGGCTCCCGCCGGGCATCCGGCCGGGTCGGTGACCGGCTGGTCGGGCCGGGTGTGGCACCGGGTCGGCGCGGACCTTCCCGCTGCCGCGCGGCTCGTCCTGCGGTGGCGGTATGCGACGGATCGGCTGTACGTGGGACGGGGCGCGTACGTGGACGCGCTGCGGGTCGGTGACGCCGGGCGTGTCCTGTTCGACGACGGCCGCCCGGCGGACTCCGCGCGCGTCGAGGCCGTGGGGTGGGTGGCGTCCTCGGACTGAGGGCCCGGCCCCCACGACCCGCAACCGCAACCGCACCCGCCGCCGGCCCTGCCGTAGCGGATGCGACTGCGGGCCGTGGGGGTTGCCCGCGCCGTTGCACGCGCCCCTCAAGCGCCCGCCCGCCGCCGGCCCTGCCGTAGCGGATGCGACTGCGGGCCGTGGGGGTTGCCCGCGCCGTTCCTCGCGCCCCTCAAGCGCCCGCCCGCCGCCGGCCCTGCCCTAGCGGATGCGACTGCGGGCCGTGGGGGTTGCCCGCGCCGTTCCCCGCGCCCCTGAAGCGCCCCTACGGGGCTTCCAGGAGGGCCATGGCGGCGTTGTGGCCCGGTACCCCGCTCACGCCTCCGCCCCTCACCGCGCCCGCGCCGCAGAGGAGGATGTTGGGGTGGGCCGTCTCGACGCCCCAGCGGCCGGTCTCCGCCTGGGTGTGGGGGAAGGCGAGGTCGCGGTGGAAGATGTTGCCGCCGGGGAGCCGCAGGTCGCGTTCCAGGTCGAGGGGGGTCTTCGCCTCGATGCACAGGCGGCCGTCCCCGTCGGTCGCCAGGCAGTCGACGATGGGTTCGACGAGGTGTGCGTCCAGTTGCGCGAGGGTCGACTTCAGCAGCTCGCGGCGTACGCCGTCGTTGTCCTGGGCGAAGAGGCGGGCCGGTGTGTGCAGCCCGAAGAGGGTGAGCGTGTGGTAGCCCTGCTGTTGCAGGTCGGGGCCCAGGATCGTGGGGTCGGTCAGCGAGTGGCAGTAGATCTCGGAGGGCGGTGCCTCGGGCAGCACACCGGACGAGGCCTGCGCGTGCGCGGTCGCCAGTTGCTCGTACCCCTCGGCGATGTGGAAGGTCCCGGCGAAGGCCTCGCGCGGGTCGACGGAGGTGTCGCGCAGCCGGGGCAGCCGCTTCAGCAGCATGTTGACCTTGAGCTGGGCGCCCTCGGCGGGGGTGGGCGCTTCGTCGCCGGTCAGCCGCGCGAGTTCCTGCGGGGAGGCGTTGACGAGCACGTGCCGGGCGGCGACGGTTCCCTCGCCGTCGGCGGTCCGGTAGGTGACCTCGGCGGCGCGTCCGTCGGTCTCCACCCGCAGGACCTCGTGGCCGGTGGCGAGGACCGCGCCGGCGTTGCGCGCGGCGGTGGCCAGCGCGTGGGTGAGGGCGCCCATGCCGCCGACCGGGACGTCCCAGGCTCCGGTGCCGCCGCCGATCACGTGGTAGAGGAAGCAGCGGTTCTGCCGCAGGGTCGGGTCGTGGGCGTCGGCGAAGGTGCCGATGAGGGCGTCGGTGAGGACGACTCCGCGGACGAGGTCGTCGGCGAAGGTGTCCTCGACGGCGATCCCGAGCGGCTCCTCGAAGAGGATGCGCCAGGCGTCCTCGTCGTCGATGCGGCGGCGCAGTTCGTCGCGGGTGGGGAGTGGTTCGGTGAGGGTGGGGAAGACCTTCTTGGCGAGGCGGCCGGTCATGCCGTAGAAGCGCTGCCAGGCCTGGTACTCGCTGCCCGAGCCGGTGAGCTTGGTGAAGGCCTCCCGGGTGCGCCGCTCGCCGCCCCCGACGAGCAGTCCGGCGGGCCGGCCGCCGCGCTCGGTGGGGGTGTACGAGGACACGTTGCGGCCACGGACCCGGAAGTCGAGGCCCAGGTCCCGGACGATCTTCCGGGGCAGCAGACTGACCAGATAGGAGTAGCGCGACAGCCGGGCGTCGATCCCGGCGAACGGCCGCGTGGACACGGCGGCGCCGCCGGTGTTGGCCAGCCGCTCCAGAACGAGCACGGACTTGCCGGCGCGGGCCAGGTAGGCGGCGGCCACCAGCCCGTTGTGTCCTCCGCCGACAATGACGACGTCGTGTTCCCGGTATCCCTCGTGAGCACCCATCCCCCTAGGTAACACGCAAAGATCCACACCGACCACCCCCACACGCACCCGGCGGGCACCCATATGAACCTATTGGCAGCACAGGGAACAGCACGCCCACCCCCACCCCCTGAGGGGCGCGAGGAACGGCGCGACCAGCCACGGCCGGCCCCCACCCACCCAGGGGCGCGGGGAACGGCGCGACCAGCCCCCACCGGCCTGCACCCAAGAACGACCGGGGGCCGAGGGGCGCAGCCCCCGTTCACCGAAAGGCAGCGCGGTACGTCAGTACGCCCCGGAAACCCCCTGCCGCAGAGCAGCGACCTGCCGATACAGCGACGCCGCCTCCCCCGCCCGCCCCAACTGTTCCAGACAGTGCGCCTCGTCGTTCCGGCTGGCCAGCGCATCGGGATGGTCGGCCCCGAGCACCCGCTCACGCGCCCCGGCCACCTGCCGGTACTCCGCGAGCGCGTCCCCCCACCGGCCGAGCCAGCCGAGCCCGACGGCGACCTCGCGACGGCTCACCAGGGTGTCCGGGTGGTCGGGCCCGAGGATCCGCTCCCGGATGGCGCACACGTCACGGGACTCGGCGAGCGCCTCCTCCCACCGGCCGAGGCGCCCGAGGTTGACGCCGAGTCCGTGCCGGGCGCGCAGGGTCTCGGGATGGGCGGGTCCGTGCACCCGGGTCCGGTCGTCGATCAGCCCCCGGTACAGCTCCAGTGCCTGCGTGCTGTGTCCGAGCCTGCCGAGGCTGATGCCGACCTCGTAGCGGGCGGCGAGCGTGTCCGGATGGTCGGGCCCGAGGGCCTGTGCCCGTGCCCCGGCGACCTCCTGGTAGGTGCCCAGCGCCTCGGTCCACCGCCCCAACTGGCCGAGTGCGTAAGCGACTTCGTACCGGGTGACGAGCGTGTCGGGATGGTTCGCGCCGAGCACCCGGGCGCGGGCCTCGGCGACCTCGCTCGCCATCCGGTACGAGTCGTCGAGGCGCCCGAGCCTGCTGAGGTTGAAGGCGAGGTTGTGGCGGCAGCGCAGGGTGTCCGGATGGTCGGGTCCCATCGCGCGCTCCCGGGTGCCGAGCACGCCCGTATAGACCTGGTGGGCCTCGAAGTGACGGCCCAACTGGCCCAGTACGTAGGCCATTTCCTGGCGGGCGGCCAGGGTGTCGGGGTGCTCGGGGCCGAGGACGTGTTCCCTGGTGCGGGCCACGTGTGTGTATTCGCGCAGTGCGTCGGCGGGGCGGCCCGTGCGGCTGAGGGTGAAGCCGACCTCGTAGCGGCTGGCGAGGGTGTCGGGGTGGTCGGGCCCCAGGGCGTGCTCGCGTTCGGCGGCGACGGCGCGGTGCACCTCGCCGGCCTCCGCCCATCGGTTCAGCCGCCCGAGGCTCAGGCCCGCGTTGTGGCGGCCGGTGAGTGCGGTGAGCAACTCCGGTGCCGGGGTGGGCCGTTCGTCGGGCACCGGGTCCGGGGCGCCGCGGGTGTCGGTGCGGGCTATCCAGTCGCCGGTGAGGCCCGCGGCGGCGTCCGGCGGTGTGGCGCGCAGTCCCGTGCCGGTCCCGGTCGCCTTGTGGCCGGTGGTCATGCCGCGGGTCCAGGACGGCAGGCGCGCCTCGCGGGAGACGGGCCGCTCGGCCACCTCGGAGCCACCCGCCCCTTCGGGACGTGCCGCCACCTCGGGCCACTCCCGTACCTCGGGCCACTTCACCGCCTCGGGCCGCAGGGGCGCCGACACCATGGTCGGCACGTACGCCGGTGTGGTGCGGCCCGCGCCGATGCGGCGGCCCAGTTCGCGGGCGTCGTACGGTCGCCGGCCGGGCTCCTTGGCCAGCAGGTCGAGGATGATCCGGTCGAGGAACTCGGGGAGTTCGGCCCGGTGGCTGCGCGGCGGCCGGGGCGCCGTGTCGCGGTGTCCGACGAGGACCGCCCACGCGTCGTCGAGGTCGAACGGCGGGGCGCCGGTGGCGATCTCGTACAGGACGCAGCCGAAGGAGTAGAGGTCGCTGCGCTGGTCGACCTCCGTGCCGCCGATCTGCTCGGGCGACATGTAGTGCGGGGTGCCCATGGCGATACCGGTGCCGGTGAGGCGTGAGGTGAAGCCGATGTCGTGGCCGAGGCGGGCGATGCCGAAGTCGCAGATCTTCACCGTGCCGTCGTCGAGCCGCATGATGTTGGCGGGCTTCAGATCGCGGTGCACGATGCCCTGCTGGTGGGTGTAGGCGAGGGCGGCGGCGACCTGTTCGGCGATGTCCACGATGTCGCCGACCGGCAGCGGATGCTGTCTGTTGTCCTCCAGGAGCTGGCTCAGATTGCGGCCGTCGAGCAGTTCCATCACCAGGTACAGGACGCCGTCGGACTCGCCGAAGTCGTGGACGACGGTCACGCCGCGGTGCTGGAGGGCCGCGGCCACCCGCGCCTCGCGCCGGAAGCGCTCCCGCAGCACACGCGTGAACGCGTTCTCGTGTTGATGGCCCAGCGGTTTGAGGCACTTCACGGCGACCTGTCTGCCCAGCGACTCGTCCCGCGCCCGCCACACCTCTCCCATGCCGCCTCGACCGATCAGGTCGAGCAATCGGTACCGGCCCTGGATGAGCCTGGTCTCCCCCATCTGCCCCGATCGCCCCCGTCGTCCGGACCCGCCCTCCCCTGGCCCGCCCAGTATGACGAGCTATGGTCCGACTTTGTACGGTGCGGGGCGCGAGCCGGGGCCGAGCCGTGACATGGCGCGGATAATGTGTTTGGGCGGCAGTTGCCAGCGCAGACGTGCGGGAACGCAGCGCAGCACGGTGCCTGTGAGGCATAGCCGCCGGGTCACCGTCCGGGGCGACCGTACGGATCTTCCGTACAACTCATGGGCGTGGGGCGGCAGTGAGGCGTACGCGGTCTGCGCCACCCAGCGCCACAGCAGGGCCCGCGCCGGGATCAGCAGCGGGTGGACGGGCGGTCCGCGCAGGAAGTCGTCGACGTCCCGTGCCTCCGGACCGGCGGCCAGTTCGGGGCGGACCTTGTCGAAATACGCGGCCAGTTCGCCCTGGTCGGACGGTACGTCGGCGGGGTCGAGGCCCACCAGGCGTGCGCTGACGCGGTGTTCGTCGATGTACCGGTCGGCCTGCGCGTCCGTGAGCCGGAGGCCGGAGCGGCGCAGGACGTGCAGATAGGAGTCGATCTCGGCGCAGTGGACCCACAGCAGCAGCGCGGGATCGTCGATGCCGTAGCGCTCCCCCGTGCCGGGGTCGGTCGCCGTGAGCATCGAGTGGATCCTCCGTACGCGCGCACCGGCCTTCTCGGCCGCCTCCTTCGTCCCGTACGTGGTGGTGCCGACGAAGCGGGCCGTCCGCATCAGCCGGCCCCAGGCGTCCTTGCGGAAGTCGGAGTTCTGCATGATGCCGCGCACCGCACGCGGGTGCAGTGCCTGGAGGTAGAGCGCGCGGACCCCGGCGACCCACATCATGGGGTCGCTGTGCAGTTGCCAGGTCACGGAGTCAGGACCGAACAGCCCCGGATCGCCTGTGTGCCCCACACCTGTGTGCTCGACATCCATGTATGCAACCGTAACGGCCCTTTCTGCTTATCGACACGCATATGGCGCGGGCACCCTCACGGTGATAGCCATGAGTGGACGTCACCGATCGGCACAAGCCGGTGGTACGAGCCGGCACTCCATACGAAGGGAGACGGCGCATGCCGCGTCTCGCCCGTTCCGAGTGGTACGACCTGACCCGTGACATGAACTGGTCCCTGTCCTACGTCAAGGAGGAGGAGGTCTGGCCGGCCGAGCTCTCCAACGGCTTCGGGCTGCCGGCCGAGGCGTGGTGGGTGTGGGACGAGCCGTACAAGGTCACGTACCCGGAGTACGTGCACAACCAGTACGGCAAGGACGCCGGTGTCTACGCCGTCAACGCCGTCATCGGGCGGTCGAAGGTGTACGAGCAGCTGGATCCGGGGTGGAAGTCGGCGATCATCGCGCACTACGGCGTGATCGCGATCCCGGAGTACCTGGCGAGTCTCGCGGAGTCCCGGATGGGCCGGTTCGGGCGGGCGGCGGCGTGGCGGAACATGGCGACCTTCGGCACCCTCGACGAGATCCGCCACGGCCAGATCCAGACCTATTTCCCGTACGGGCTGCTGGCCAAGGAGCCGCGGGCCGACTGGGCGCACAAGGCCCTGCACACGAACGAGTGGGGCGCGGTCGCCGCCCGCAGTCTGTTCGACGACATGTTCACCGCGAACGACGCGGTGTCCACGGCCGTCCAGCTGACCTTCACGTTCGAGACCGGGTTCACCAATCTGCAGTTCCTGGGGATGGCCGCGGACGCCATGAAGGTCGGGGACGTGGACTTCGGGGCGCTGATCTCCTCGATCCAGACCGACGAGGCCCGCCACTCCCAGCAGGGGGAACCGACCATCAAGCTGCTGGTGGAGCACGGCCGCAAGGATGTCGCCCAGCAGCTGGTGGACCACATGTTCTGGCGGTCGTGGCGGCTCTTCGCCCTGCTGACCGGCTTGTCGATGGACTACTACACGCCGCTGGAGCACCGCGGCCACTCCTTCAAGGAGTTCATGCAGGAGTGGATCTGCAAGCAGTTCCTGGACCAGTTCCGCGACTTCGGCCTGGAGAAACCCTGGTACTGGGACGAGCACTTCCTGCCCGAACTCGACTGGTACCACCACGCCCTGCAGCTCGGCATCTGGTACTGGCGCCCGACCGTCTGGTGGAACCCCGACGCGGGTGTCGCCCCCGAGGAGCGGGAGTGGCTCGAAGAGAAGTACCCGGGCTGGCACGACGCCTTCGGCGGGAACTGGGACGTCATCGCCGCCAACCTGCGGGCGGGCCGTCCGGAGGCCACCCTGCCCGAGACCTTCCCCATGATCTGCAACCTGTGTCATGTCCCGGTGGTGGCTCCCGCCGGGTACCGGGCGGGCAGGCTCGCCAGTCCGCTGCCGAGGATCCTCGACCGGGGCGGGCGCCGGTACGTCTTCTGCTCCGCGCCCTGCCAGTGGGTCTTCGAACAGGCTCCCCAGCGGTTCCAGGGGCACACCACCGTCATCGACCGGTTCCTCGGCGGGCAGATCCAGCCGCCGACGATGGAGGGCGCGCTGACCTACATGGGGCTGTCGCCCGAGGAGATGGGCCGGGACGCCACCGACTACGCCTGGGCGCATGCCGCACCGCACGACCGCACCACCGCCCGCGGCTGACACCGGTGCCGACTGCTCGGACGACTCGGACGACTCGGACGGAAGGGAAGGCTCGGCGATGGCGCTGTTTCCTCTGCAGGCCCTGTTCGACGGGGACATGGTGGTGCTGCTGGTACCGGTGGACGACGGGGACCCGATGACCGTGGTCGCCGGCAAGGTGGCCCACCATGTGGTCGACCACCGTGTGGCGGCGCAGGACCGGCCGCTGCGGGTCCGGCACGACGGGCGGACGCTGCCCGACGACGCCACCGTGGTGAGCGCGGGTGTGCGGCCGCTGGACGTGGTGGTAGTGGGGTACGCGTCATGAGCGACGCTCCGGTGCGGTGGTTCGACGTGCCGGAGGCCGAGGGGCTGTGGGAGGGCGATCTCGTCGAAGCCGAGGTCGCCGGTGAGCGGGTGCTCGTCGTGCACCACGTGGACGGGTCCTTCGCCGCCTACCAAGGGGTGTGCCCGCACCAGGAGTTCCCGCTGGCCTACGGCAAGTGGGACGAGGAGGAGAACACCCTGACCTGCGCCGGACACGGCTGGGAGTTCGACCTGGGGTCCGGCGCGGGCATCAACCCGTCCGCATGCCGGCTCTACCGGTACGCGATCCGGGCCACCGGGGCGGGCGCCGTACGGATCGGCATCCCGCAGGACGGCGGGGCCCACCACAACAGCTCCCGAGAAGCGTGAGGACGAGACGATGACCGTATCCGGCACCAGTGCCGACAAGGGTGTGGGCCCCGTGATCCGCGGCATCGACGGCGACCTCGCCGAGGCGGTGGCCGCCGCGATCGAGCGGGACAATCCCGACGCCGAGGTGGCGGTCGACGACCAGGGCGGATACGTACGGATCAGCGTCCCCCGGCGGTGCGTGCTGACCCGCGCCAGCCTGGAGGAGGAACTGGGCCGGGCGTTCCGGCTGAGTGAACTGGAGCCCGCGCTGGCGGCGTTCGCCGGGCGCCTCAAGCAGACCGAGGAACAGTTGGTCTGGTACCTGGAGAGGCAGGACTGAGCCATGACCGGTGCAGCGAACGGGCGGCGGCAGAAGACCTGGAGCATGTTCGGTGACGTCCGGCGCAGGCCGACGCCGTACGAGGTGGTCACCGGCAGGTTCCACTACCACTTCCGGCGCGATCCGGTCCCGTTCGAGCTGGACCCCGAATGGGCCCTGAACACGTGGTACCTCACGCACCGGGAGGGGTCGCCCCTGCAGGTGGACGACTGGGAGGGTTTCCGCGACCCCGCGAAGCTGACCTACCGCGACTACGTCGCGCTCCAGCACGACCGCGAGATCTACCTGGACGCCCTCGTCGACCGGTACGAGGAGAACGGCACCGCGGCAACGCAGGACCCCGGCTGGGTGGACACCTTACGGACGCTGTTCGTCCCCTTGCGCTTCCCGCTGCACGTCCTGCAGATGGTCGGCCTGTACGTCGGGCAGATGGCGCCCTCGTCGTACATCACCAACTGCGCGCACTTCCAGGCCGCCGACGAGATGCGCCGGATCCAGCGCATCGCCTACTGGACCAGGGTGCTGGCCGACGCGCACGGCGACGAGCTGGCGCGGACCGCCACCGCCCGCCGGGCCTGGGAGGACGGCCCCGCCTGGCAGCCGCTGCGGCAGACCCTGGAACACCTCCTGATCGCGTACGACTGGGGTGAGGCCTTCGCCGGGCTCAACCTCGCGGTCAAACCCGCGGTGGACACCCTCGTCAACGAGATGTTCGGGCAGCTGGCCGAGGCCAACGGGGACCGTTTCCTGGCCGAGTTGTGCACCGAGTTCGGCAGGGACGCCCGCCGCAGCCAGGACTGGACGCAGGCTCTGACGGGCTACGCGATCGAGCGGCGGCCGGAGCTGGCCGGGGTGCTCGACGACTGGGTGACGACGTGGCGGCCCCGCGCCGACGAGAGTGTGGAAGGACTGGCGGCGCTGTTCGCCGGCGCGCCCCGGCCGCTCGCCGCCGCCGACGTCACCGCGCGCGTCCGCGCGGTCCACGACGAATTCCTCGTCGGAACCTCCGTCTGACGGCACGACGGCACCGCCCACCGCCCGGCCCGTCGCCGTGCGGGGCGGACAGGTCGTGGACCGGGCCACGCCGCGGCGACGAACCCGGCGCTGGGCCTGGACACGACGCGCCGCCTGGTGAACACGGACGGCCGCGGTCGGATCGGCTAGCGCCGCACCCTCGGCATGCCCAGGCCGATCCACGAGATGATCTCGCGCTGGATCTCGTTGTTGCCGCCGCCGAAGGTGAAGATGACGGCCGAGCGGTAGCCGCGCTCCAGGTCGCCGTGGAGGACCGCGCCCGCCGACCCCTCCTTGAGGACGCCCGCGACGGCGACGACCTCCATGAGCCAGGCGTACGCGTCACGGCGGGCCTCGGACCCGTACACCTTGACCGCGGAGGCGTCCTGCGGGGTGAGGGTGCCTTCCTGGACGGCGTTCACCATCTGCCAGTTGAGGAGTTTCATCGCGTCGAGCCTGATGTGGGTCCGGGCGAGGGTCCGGCGCACCCAGGGCAGGTCGGCGACCCGGCGGCCGTCGGCGAGTTTGGTCTCCATGGCCCAGCGCTGGACGTCGTGCAGGGCGCGGACTGCCATGGTGCCGTGGGCGGCGAGCGTGACGCGCTCGTGGTTGAGCTGGTTGGTGATCAGCCGCCAGCCCTTGTTCTCCTCGCCGACGCGGCGGGAGGCGGGGACGCGGATGTTCTCGTAGTAGCTGGCGGTGGTGTCGTGCGAGGCGAGGGTGTTGATGAGCGTGCAGGAGTAGCCGGGGTCGGAGGTCGGCACGAGGAGCATGGTGATGCCCTTGTGCGGCGGGGCGTCGGGGTCGGTGCGGACGGCGAGCCAGACCCAGTCCGCCGTGTCGCCGTTCGTCGTCCAGATCTTCTGCCCGTCGACCGTGTAGTGGCCGCTCTCGGCGTCTCCCTCCCTGACGGCCTTCGTCTTCAACGCGGCCAGGTCCGTGCCCGCGTCGGGTTCGCTGTAGCCGATCGCGAAGTCGATCTCGCCGGAGAGGATCTTCGGCAGGAAGTACGCCTTCTGCTCGTCCGTGCCGAACCTCATGATGGTCGGGCCGACCGTGTTCAGCGCCATCAGCGGTAGCGGTACGCCGGCCTGGGCGGCCTCGTCGAAGAAGATGAACTGCTCCATCGGCGTCAGACCGCGTCCGCCGTACTCCTTCGGCCAGCCGACTCCCAGCCAGCCGTCGGAGCCCAGCCGGCGGATGGTGTCACGGTAGAAGCGCTTCTGCGCGGCCGGGTCGTCGTAGCGGGCGTGCACGTCGTCCGGTACGAGTTCGGCGAAATAGGCGCGCAGTTCGGTGCGCAACCGCTGCTGCTCCGGCGTGTATTCGAGATGCACGGCGCCTCCCTGGTTCCCCGGCCCGCTGCCGCGGGCGCCCGGACCTGACGGCGCACACCGTAGAACGTGTTCCAGAAATAGGGAATGCCGGTGACAGGCCCGGGTGGGTCACCGCAGCCGGGTGAGGAATTCCGTACAGGCGCGGGCGCAGTCGCGGCAGGCCTGGGCGCTCTCCTCGGAACCGGTACCGGAACCCGGGCCGGAGCCGGGGTCGAGGGCGAGGTCGAAGACCTGGGCCGTTTCGAGGCAGACGGTGCGGCACCACTCGACCTGGGAGCGCATCGCGTCCTCGGACTGGGTGACCTGCTCCGCCAGGAGACGGCAGGTCGCGTCGCAGACCTCCGTGCACAGCATGCCCTTGCGCCGGATCAGTTGCTGGCCCTCGGGACCGTCGATGTCGGCGAGGCTCGCACGCAGGGCACACGCCCTCGCGCACTCCGTGCAGGCCTGCGCACAGGCGAACCGGTCCTCAAGGAAGCGAACGAGTTCCTGAAGCTCTGTTACTGACACATGGTCCGGGTAGCCGGACGCCGCCGCGCCAAACCCGGTGAGAACAAGCGCGCCGCGAGTGACCGGACGTGTCCAGCGGGTCGGGCGTGCCGAAGTTATTGACGTGGTCACGACCGCGCTCTACGTTCTGACCGGCTCACCGAACCTCGTTCGACATATCGACAGACCTCTCCCTCGGCAACCAACCCGGTGCGGGCGACCACTGATCCGCGACACCGTACGGATCGGCAGACAAGGAGGCCTCGTGCGCACTGCGGGCATGCTCACAGGGACAGCGCTGAGTGCCGCGCTGACGGCGGCGGCGAGCGCGGTTCCGGCGACGGCCGCACCGGCCACGCCGACCGCGGCGGCCATATCGACCACATCGGCCGCGGCGACCATCGTGGTGGCGGTCGACGGTAACGACTCCGCCGCGGGCACCCTCGGACAGCCGCTGCGGACCATCCAGCGGGCCGTCGACAGGGCGGGACCGGGTGACGTCATCGCCGTGCGCGGCGGCACCTACGCCCTGACCGACAACATCACCGTCACCACCTCGGGAACGGCGTCGCAGCCGATCTCCCTGGGCGCCTACCAGGGCGAACGAGTCGTCATCGACGGCGAGCAGCTGCCGGCCAGTCACACACCGGTCGGCGGCAGCATCCCGCGCGCCGAGCGGGGCGCCGTCCACCAGGAGGCCTCGTACTGGAAGGTCTCCGGTCTGGAGATCGTCAACGGGCCGTACGGCTACTACTGCGACGGCTGCGACAACAACGTGTTCTCCCGTCTCACCACGCACGACAACTACGAGTCCGGCTTCCAGCTCCAGGGCGCCTCGGCGGGCAACCAGATCCTGGACCTGGACAGTTACGGCAACCGCGACCCCCGTAAGAACGGCGAGAGCGCCGACGGACTGGCCGTCAAGGAGGGCAGCGGGGCCGGCAACGTCGTGCGGGGCGCGCGGCTGTGGAACAACGTGGACGACGGTTACGACGCCTGGAAGTTCGCCTCGCCGGTCGTGGTGGAGAACACGATCGCGTACGGCAACGGCTACAACCGCTGGAACTTCCCCGACTTCGCGGGCGACGGCAACGGCTTCAAGCTGGGCGGCGGAAGTCCGGCCCCGGCGGTGGCCCACACACTGCGCAACTCGGTCGCGTACGGGAACGCTGCGCACGGCGTCACCGACAACGGAAATCCCGGCGCGCTCGCCCTGAGCCGCAACACGACGTTCCGCAACACGGGCACGGGCTTCGACGCGGACGGCTCGGGCGGGACGGCGGTCCTCACCGCCAACCTCTCCGTCGTGGACTCCCGGGCCGCCGCCCTCGGCCCCACGACCACGTCCTCAGGCAACTCCTGGGACCTGGGCGGCACTTGGGGCGAGACGTCGGTCGTGAGCACGGACACAAGCGCCGTCACCGGCCCACGCGCGTCCGACGGCTCACTGCCCCCGGCGCGGGACTTCCTGGTCCCCCGGGACGGCACACCGATCGGCGCCAGGTTCTGAACCAGCCGCCGGACCCGGTCGCCTGAACCACCCACCTGAGCCGGCCCTGCGAGCCAGTCACCCGAACCGCTGCACCCGAACCATCGACCCAACCGGCCCCACCAGCCTCACCGAGCCCAACCGCCCCAGCGCACCACGAACGGCAGGCACGCGCCCATCTAGGAGAGCCGCACATGATCACGCCAGACAGACCCGCCGGATTCACCGGACCCGCCCCCACACCGGACGCGACCGGTTCACCCCGCCCCTTCGCCCCCTCGCGCCGCACCCTGTTGCGGGCCATGGCCGCCGTACCGGTCTCGGCCCTCGCCGTGGGCGGGCTGCCGGGCCTGCTCGGTTCGGCCGCGGCGGCGGCCCCGCCCAGCGGTTCCGCCACCCGCTACACCATCGTGCCGTTCCTCAACAGCAACGACGGCACCGTGAACGTCTACCAGTCGGACGACGCGACGGACTTCCGGCTGCTCAAGGCCTCCGCGTACACCCCGCCGGCGAACCGGATCCGGGACGCCAGCATCTTCAAGCACACCGACGGCTACTACTACATCACCTACACCACCCACACCTGGCAGGACACCAGCACCACCATCGGCTTCGCCCGCAGCTCGGACCGGAGCAACTGGACGTTCCTGTACGACTACACGGTCCCCATCGCCAACCTGTCGCGCGCCTGGGCGCCGGAGTGGTTCGTCGACAGCGACGGCAGCGTGAACATCCTGGTGTCCTGCTCGACCACCAACGACGAGTGGATCTTCACCCCGTACCGTCTGAGGGCCACCAACTCGACTCTCACTGCATGGAGTTCACCCGTCGCGCTGTCCGGCATCGGCACCAACCACATCGACACGTTCGTGGTGCGGACCGGCTCGACCTACCACGCCTTCACGAAGAACGAGACGTCGAAGTACATCGAGTACGCCACGGCCGGCGCGCTCACCGGGCCGTACACCATCAGCCGGACCGGCAACTGGGCGGGCTGGGGCGGCACCCGTGAGGGCGCCGCGCTGATCCAGCTCGACAACGGCGCGTGGCGCATCTTCTTCGACGGGTACGGCGACGGCAGTTACTACTACAGCGACAGCTACGACAGCTTCGCCACCTGGAGCGCGCCCCGGGCCCTGCCGGGCATCTCCGGTACCGCGCGCCACTTCACCGTGATCAAGGAGATGGTGTCCGGCGGGGTGAGTCTGCCGACGGGGGTGACCCGTTCGCTCCGGTCGGGCAACTACACCACCCGCTACTGGCAGGACCAGTCCGCCCTGCTCAACCTGCCCGTGGTGACCGCGTCCAGCACGGCCGCGGAGAAGCAGGCGTCCACGTTCACGATCGTGGCGGGTCTCGCCGACGGGAACGCCTACTCCTTCCGCAACGCGGCGGGCAACTACCTGCGGCACTGGGACTTCCGGGGCCGTTTCGACGCGAACGACGGCTCGTCCACGTTCGCCAGGGACGCCACGTTCATCGCCCGTACGGGCACCGCCGGCGGCTCGGTCCGGCTGGAGTCGTACAACTATCCCGGCTACCACCTGCGCCACTACAACTACCAGCTGCGCGTGGACGCGCCGGACGGCACCGACCTCTTCCGGCAGGACAGTTCGTTCGTGGCCACGACCGCCTGGGCCTAGAGACGGCCCGCAACCGGAGGCGACGCGGCGTCACAGACAGACAGCGGCCTTCGGCCGGACACGCGTCCGGCGGCCGGGCGAACCTCCATGGGGGAAGAGAGGTCCGTCCGGCCGCCGGATGTCAGCGTGCTCATGGGTGGTGTCCGGGTAGGCGCTTCCGGGTGGGGCCGGAGTCACCGTCCGGGGCGGAGCATCGTGCCAGGCTGAACTCGGTGGCGCTTCTCGCGTTCGCGGTGCCGGATGCAGGTCACGCTGATGAACCGGAACGTATTCGGTAAGCGCTTTCTAGTCAACGCCCCACGCAGTCCGCATCCGGCCAACTCCGCCCGCCGCGTGGCCAGTCGCCCCGAAGGCTCTGCCGAGCCCCGCCCGCACCGGAACCCGGCCTCCGACGCGCGGCACCGGCCGGGGTGTAATGGGAGGCCAGAGACCGAACCACCGGGAGTGTCCATGGCCGCCGACCGGCCCAGACTGCTGTTCGTGACCGATCTGGCCTACCCCGCCAAGGGCCGCCGGTACTGCGACGAGGACATCTTCCTGACCTCCCGGCTCCGCGAGGACTTCGACCTCGCGCTGTGCCACCCGCTCGACGCGCCCGCGCTGATGGACTCCCCCGGCTTCGACGTGGTCGTGGTCCGCAACAGCGGGCCCGTCCTGCACCACCAGGCCGCGTACGACGCCTTCCGTGAGCGGGCGACGGGCCGCGGGACGCCTGTCTGCACCCAGCTGACGGGCAAGGGCGACCAGGCCGGGAAGCAGTACCTCGTCGACCTCACCGCCCAGGGCTTTCCCGTGATCCCGACCGTCGACCGGCCGGAGGATCTCGGGCTGCTCCCGCACGCGGCCGAATACGTGGTGAAGCCGAAGTTCGGCGCGGACTCGATAGGCCTGGAGTTCGTCCCCCGGGAGCGGCTGCCGACCCTGGCGTACGAGGACGGCCCCGGTCTCCTCGTCCAGCCGCGCATCGACTTCCGGTACGAGGTGTCGTTCTACTACGTCGACCACACCTTCCAGTACGCCCTGTACGCGCCCCGCCCCGACCGGCGCTGGCACCTCGAACGCTATGAACCGACACCCGCCGACCTGGACTTCGCGGCACGGTTCATCGACTGGAACGACATCGACCACGGCATCCAGCGCGTCGACGCCTGCCGCGCCCCGGACGGCGCACTGCTGCTGGTCGAGCTGGAGGACCTCAACCCCTATCTGTCGCTGGACCTCCTCGACGACGCGACCCGTGACTCCTTCGTGGTGAGCTTCAAGGCCTCGCTCCACCGCCTGCTCGGCCGCATCTGATCTTCGTCGTTCGCCGCCGTTCCGTGCCGTACGCACCCGGGTGCAGGCGCCTGACCTGGCGCGACACGGGGCGGCGCGGCCCGTCACGGGCAATGCGGTTCCACCCGGCGGCTCTTGACACGCCCGGACCAGGTCGCTTTACTCCATCCAACGCCAGCCGAGCACCTGGCGCGAGAGGGACGCCCAGCCGGTAGACGGTCCACGCACCGTGAGCCCGGACAAAGTCGCCAGGACGGCCGCACAGCGGCGGATTCCGAGGCGGGGACGTACCCCCCGGTCTCTGGAGCTCATCATGTTCCTCCCCCTCCCCCACCGGACGATCTCGTTCGGCGACCACGTGAGCGTGGCCGGGTGCCAGGAGCGGAACTCCCGGCGAGTGCGACGCCGTACGCGCTGATCGTCCCGGCGCCGCCCCGCGCCCCGCGCATCGCGCGCTCCGTACTTCCGGGCAACCCGCGCTGCCGGTCATGCCGGTACCACCGTCGCCGCCGGTGGCAGCGCACGTCACCTCACCGACCCGCACCGCCGGCCGTGTCGTGGCGCCCCGCACCACCGTCCCGTACCGCCTCACGCACGTACTCCTGGGGGCTCATATGGCCGCAGCACATCGCCCGAGCGGCACTTCCGCACGACCGACCCGCCGCACGGTGCTGCGGCGCGGTGCGGCCGTGGCGGGAGGGGCCGCGGCGTCGGCAGCCCTGTCGGCCTGCGCGGGAGAGGGCAGCGGTGTCGACGCCGACGGCCGGGTCAGGATCGAAGTGTGGCACGGACAGACCGACACCGGCCGGGCCGCGATCGAGGACCTGACGGCCGAGTTCAACCGGACGCATCCGCGTATCCGGGTCGACCTCGGCGGCGGTGTCCTCTCTGACGCGATGCTGCAGAAGATCACCGCCGCCCTCGCCTCCGGTTCGTTCCCGGACATCGCCTACATCTTCGGCTCCGACCTGGCGAGCGTCGCCCGCAGTCCCTCCGTGGTGGATCTGACGGACACGTTCCACTCGGGGCCCGTCCCCTGGAAGGACTTCTGGGAACCGGCCCGCGAGGCCGTCACCCTCAACGGCCAGGTACGGGCCGCGCCCGCGCTCATCGACTCACTGGCAGTCGTGTGCAACAAGAAGCTCTTCCGTGACGCCGGTCTGCCGCTGCCCCGGCCCGGCTGGAGCTGGGACGACTTCACGAGGACGGCGGCCAAACTCACCGACCGTGCGCGCGGTGTCTTCGGGACGGGCTGGCCCGGCGTGGGCGACGAGGACACCGTGTGGCGGCTGTGGCCGATGATCTGGGACCTCGGAGGTGACGTCACCAGCCGGGACGGACGGCGGATCGGCTTCGAGGACACCGGCCTGCGGGCCCTGCAGACGGTGGAGTCCCTGGTGAAGACGCGGAGCGTCTACATCGACGCCAAGCCCGGCAGCGAACAGATGTACCGGGTCTTCCTCTCGGGCCGTATGGGCATGGCCGTCACCGGCCCGTGGCAACTCCCCGACATCCGGCAGGCGAAGGTCGACTACCACGTCGTACCGCTGCCCAGTTACAGCGGAAGGCCCATCACCATCTCCGGGCCCGACACCTGGACCGTCTTCGACAACGGCGCCGCCCGCGTCGAAGCCGCCCGCACCTTCGTGACCTGGCTGTCGCGGCCCGCCCAGGACGTGCAGTGGGACATCCACGCCGGCAGCCTGCCCATGAGCCGGGGCACCCAGGCGCTGCCCGAGTGGCGCGAGCAGGAGGCCGACACCCCGGGGCTGCAGGTGTTCACCAAGTCCCTGGAGTCGGCGCGGGTGCGGCCGGTGCATCCGGCGTATCCGCAGATCTCGCAGTCACTCGGCCAGGCGATCACCGCCGTGCTCCTCGGCCGCAGCTCCCCCGCCGAGGCCCTGCGCGACTGCGTGGACGAAGCCAACGCCGCCCTGCTCATACCGCGTTGAGAGGACCTGTCATGCCCCGCCTGCCCACCCCTGTGACACTCCCGGACCGGGGCGAGAAGCGCAGTCCCCGTACGCGGACACGCCCTCTCCTCGGCAAGGGCGGTACGGTCCCCGACGCCCCGCCGGGCCGTCACTCGCCGCGCCGGCGTCTTCGGCAGGAGACGGCGACCGCCTGGGCGTTCGTCGCGCCCTCCGTCCTCGTCATCCTCGGACTGAGCGTCGTCCCCGTGGTCTGGTCGCTCCTGCTGTCCTTCCAGGCCGACGATCTCGTGACGCCGAGCCGGTGGGTCGGCCTGGACAACTACCGGGCCCTCGCCCAGGACCCCCACTTCGACCAGGCGGTCCGCAACACCATCGTGTACACGGTGCTGTACGTACCGCTGAGCATCGGCTTCGGCCTGCTGCTCGCCCTCGCCCTGAACCGGCGCATCCGGCTCGTCGGGCTCTACCGGACCCTCATCTTCGTGCCGTTCGTCATCTCGGCCGCCGCGCAGGGCGTGCTGTTCTCCTTCATCCTCGACCCGGAGTTCGGAGCGGCCAACGCGCTCCTGGACAAGATAGGGATCTCCCCCCAGGGCTTCCTCAACGACCCGGGCCAGGCGCTCGCCGCCCTGCTGGCGATCTCCCTGTGGAGCGGTACCGGCTTCTGTGTGGTGGTGCTGCTGGCGGCGTTGCAGGACGTGCCGCCCTCCCTCATCGAAGCGGCCCGTCTCGACGGGGCCGGACGGCTGCACCTGCTGCGCCATGTCGTCCTGCCCTCCCTCGGACCCGTCATGGTCTTCCTCCTGCTGTGGCAGGCCATCACCTCCCTCCAGGTCTTCGACCTCGTCTATGTCACGACGAAGGGCGGCCCCCTCGGGTCGACGACGGTGATCGTCTACTTCATCTGGGAGCAGGCGTTCAAGAACTTCACGGCGGGTTACGGCGCGGCGGCGGCGTACGCCCTGGCGCTCGCCCTGCTGGTGCTCGCCGCGGTGCCGCGGCTGACGCGCAGCGTGCGCGACCGGACCCGCGCGGACCGGCACCTCGAAGGAGCCGCACGATGACGACCGCTTCCCCCTCACCGGCGGCTTCCCCCTCACCGGCGGCTTCCCCCTCACCGGCGGCTTCCTCCTCGCCTGCCGCGTCCGCTTCGGCCGCCGCGTCTACCTCGGCCACCGTGTACGCGGATACCGCCGGTCCCGCGCCCGCCGGATCTGCCCAGGGACCGGGCCGGCGGCGGAAACTGCTGCCGTTCAGTCCCTGGCACCTCCTGCTCGCCCCGCTCTGTCTGGTCTTCGCGATCCCGCTGATCTGGCTGCTGCTCAGTTCCGTCATGAGCGACGCCGAGATCAACCGGTTCCCGCCCTCGCTGTGGCCGTCGGGGATCGACCTGGCGGGCTACCGGTACGTCATCGGCAACGCGATGTTCCCCCGGTGGTTCGCCAACTCGCTGATCGTGTCCCTGACGGCCGTGGCGTCCAACCTGGTACTGGGCTCCCTGGGCGGCTACGCCTTCGCCCGGATGCGGTTCGCGGGTTCGCGGATCCTGCTCGCCCTCATGCTGGCCACGATGGCGATCCCGTTCCAGCTGACGATGATCCCCACGTTCCTGGTCATGAAGCGGCTGGGGCTCATCGACTCGCTGGGCGCGCTGATCGTCCCCTCGCTGGTCACGCCGTTCGCGGTGTTCCTGCTGCGCCAGTTCTTCCTGTCGCTGCCCAGGGAGCTGGAGGAGGCGGCCTGGCTCGACGGCTGTTCACGGCTGGGCGTGCTCTGGCGGATCGTGCTGCCGCTGTCCCGGCCGGCACTGAGCACCGTGGCCGTCCTGACGTTCCTCACCACGTGGAACGACCTGACCTGGCCGTTGATCGCCATCAACCATGACACCCAGTACACCCTGCAACTGGGGCTGACGACCTTCCAGGGTCAGCACCACACCAGGTGGTCGGCGGTCATGGCGGGCAACATGATCACCGTGCTGCCCGTGCTGCTGGCCTTCCTGTTCGCCCAGAAGACCTTCATCCAGTCGATCACGTCGAGCGGCCTCAAGGGATAGGCCCCCGTCCGGCATCATCCGTACTCCGCCCGGTACTCCGCCGCCCGGTCCGCCGTCCGGCTGCCCAGCGCGGTTCCGCCCGTACGCCCCCGCACCCGCACTCCCTCTTCAGGAAGACCGTATGCCGCACACCTTCGACTTCGACCTGCTCGTCATCGGGGACGCCAATCCCGATGTCGTCCTCGGTCCCCTCGACGCGCCACTGTCCTTCGGGCAGCACGAACAACTCGTCGACTCCGGACTCCTCACCCTCGGTGGCTCGGCCGCCATCATGGCCTGTGGCGCGGCCCGGCTCGGTCTCGAGGTGGCCTTCGCCGGACGCGTCGGCGACGACGACGCGGGCCGTTTCGTACGGGCCGCTCTGCACGACCGCGGTGTGGACACCACCGCGTTGCGCGTCGACAGGACACTGGCCACTCCCCTGACCGTCGTGCTGACCCGGCCGGACGGCGACCGGGCGATCCTCACCTCGCCCGGCACGTTGACCGCCACGGGACCGGAGGACGTACCCGAGTCCCTGCTCGGCGCCGCCCGTCACGTCCACGCGGCGTCGTACTTCCTGCTGCCTCACCTGGCCGCCGCGCTGCCGGAGTTGTTCGGTGCGGCCCGTGCCCGGGGAGCCACCACCTCACTCGACACCAACGACGACCCGTCGGGCGGGTGGGCGCCGGACACGCTGCCTGCCACGCTCGCCGTCACCGACTTCCTCCTGCCCAACGCACAGGAGGCGACGGCCCTTTCGGCCGCCGCCCGGTCGAGGGCCGCCTTGTCGAACGCCACCGCTTCGAGCGTCGCCGCTTCGCATGCCACCGCTTCGAGCGCTTCCTCTACCAGTGCTGCGTCTTCGAGTGCTGCCGGAGCAGCCCCGGAGTCCATCGAGGCGGCAGCCGCGGCTCTGGCGGCGCACGGCCCGCACGTGATCGTCAAGAACGGTCCGGACGGGGCCGTCGCCCACGACGGCTCCACCGTGCTGCGCACGGACGGCATCCCCGCCGAGCCGGTGGACACCGTCGGGGCGGGCGACAGCTTCGACGCCGGATTCGTCGCCGCGCACCTGCGCGGTCTGTCCACCGCCGACGCCCTCGCCCTTGCCGCGGCCTGCGGCGCGCTGTCCACGCGTGCTCATGGCGGCACTCCGGCCCAGCCCACCTGGGACGAGGCCGTGGCCGCCCTCTCCCGTAACGGAAAGAACCTCTGATGACTCTCAGTACCCCGAAGATCGTGTTCGTCGGCGCGGGCAGTGTCGTGTTCACCCAGGGCCTGCTGGCCGATCTGCTGGCCTTCCCCGAGCTGCGGGGTGCCCACATCGCCCTGCACGACATCGACACCGAACGCCTCGCCACCGCCGAGGGCGCGGCCCGGCAGATCGCGGACCGGCTCACCGGGACCGGGAGCGGCTCTCCCCACCCCCGGGTGACCGCTCACCTCGATCGCCGCGCGGCTCTCCAGGACGCCGACTTCGTCATCAACATCGTGCAGGTCGGCATGGGCGAGGCCACCCGGACCGACTTCGAGGTCCCGCAGCGCCACGGCCTGCGGCAGACCATCGGTGACACCCTGGGCATCGGCGGCATCTTCCGCGCGCTGCGCACCTTCCCCGTACTGAAGTCGCTGGCCGCCGACATCGCCGAACTCTGCCCGGACGCCTGGCTGCTCAACTACACCAACCCCATGGCCATGAACGTCCAGTACCTGACCCGGGCGACCGGTCTGACCCGCGTGGTGGGACTGTGCCACTCGGTGTACTGGACCATCCACGACCTGGGCGAACTGCTCGGCGTCCCGTACGAGGAGATCACCTACCGTGCCGCCGGGGTCAACCACCAGGCGTGGGTGCTGCGCCTGGAGCACCAGGGCAACGACCTCTACCCGCTCCTCGACAAACTGATCGAGCAGGACCCGCAGTTGCGGCGCCGGGTCCGCGTCGACATGTACCGGCGCCTCGGTTTCTACCCGACCGAGACGAGCGAGCACTCCTCCGAGTACGTCCCCTGGTACCTGCACCACGACAGCGAGATCGAACGGCTGCGCCTCCCGATCGGCGCGTACCTCGGCATCGTCGACGAGAACGTCGCCGCCTACGAGGAGACCCGCCAGGCACTCGCCTCCGGTACGCCCCTCACGGTCGAGGGCACCATGGAGTACGCGCCGCAGATCATCCACAGCATCGTGACCGGCACCCCGCGCACGGTCAACGGCAATGTCCCCAACCACGGTCTGATCGACAATCTCCCGGCCTCCGGCACCGTCGAAGTGCCGTGCCTGGTCGACGCCTTGGGCGTCCAGCCGACCAGGGTCGGTCCGCTGCCCGCCCAGTTGGCCGCGCTCAACCGCAACTACCTGAGCATGAACGAGCTGGTGGTCCGCGCCGCCGTCGAGGACGACCCCCGGTCGATCCGCCAGGCGGCCATGGCCGATCCCGCCACCGCCGCCGCCCTGCCGGTCGAGCGCATCTGGGACCTGTGCGACGACATGGTACGAGCCCACGGAGACCTCCTCCAGCCGTCGCTGCGGGCCACCCTGGGCCACTGAGGACGAGCCGATGTAGTGCGTGGGCACCAGGAGTCGGGTGCGGCTGGTCCGTTCGCACCAGGGCAGGACGGCGGCGGGGAACGATGCCCGGCCGGGGCGCCGGAAGGAAGTCTGGGAGACGCGTGAACCGCACGCGTCTCCCCTTCCTCACGGTGTCTGGAGTGATCGACAGGTGGCAACTTTTCTCTACCGGATCGGACGGTGGGCCTTCCGGCGCCGGCGGCTCGTGGGTGGTCTGTGGCTGGGTGCGCTGGTACTGGCCGTGGCCGCCGCCGCACTGGCACCGGCCGGGGAGGAGGAGGACCTCTCCATGCCCGGCACCGAGTCGCAGAAGGCGTTCGACCTGCTCGACGAGCGCTTCCCCGAGAGCAACTCGCAGGGCGCCGAGGCCCGGTTGGTGTTCCGGGCCCCGGACGGGCAGCGGGTGACGGCCCGGAAGAACAGGGCGGCCGTCGAGGACACCCTCGGCTCGCTCGACGGGACCGATCAGGTCGCGTCGGCCTCCGACCCCTACGAGTCGGGCGCCGTCAGCGAGGACGGCACCATCGCCTACTCCACGGTCACCTACGCCGTGGACGCCGTCGACCTGACCGAGCCTACGAAGAGCGCCCTCGAAAGCGCCGCGAGCCGGGCCCGGGACGCGGGGCTGACCGTGGAGATCGGCGGCTCCGCCCTGGACGCGGAGGAGGAGCCGGGCGGCACGACGGAGATCATCGGCGTGGCCGTGGCGGCGGTGGTGCTGGTCCTCGCCCTCGGATCGCTGGTCGCGGCCGGGCTGTCGCTGCTGACCGCCGTCGTGGGCGTGGCCATCGCCTTCGGCCTGGTCTCCGCGCTGGCGGTGCCGCTGGGGCTGACGTCCACCGTCGCCATCCTGGCGCTGATGCTGGGCCTCGCGGTCGGCATCGACTACGCCCTCTTCATCACCTCCCGCTTCCGCGACGAGTGCGCCCGGGGCGGCGAGCCCGAGGAGGCCGCCGGGCGGGCGGTGGGCACGGCCGGCTCCGCGGTCGTGTTCGCCGGCGCGACCGTCTTCATCGCCCTGGTCGGGCTGGGTGTCGTCGGCATCCCCGAACTCACCAAGATGGGCCTGGGCGGCGCGGGCGCCGTGGCCCTCGCCGTACTCGTCGCACTGACCCTGGTCCCCGCGCTGTTCGGCTTCTTCGGCCGGCGGGTGCTGTCCCGCGCCGTCCGCAGGTCCGGCCGGCCGGGCGGCGACCACACGCACCAGGCGCCCACCTCGGTCGGCCGCGATGGGCTCGGCACCCGCTGGGCCCGGTTCGTGCTGCGCCGGCCGGGCGCCGTGCTGCTGACCGCCGTCCTCGGTCTCGGGGCGGTCGCCCTGCCGGCGCTGAGCCTCGAACTCGGGCTGCCCGGCGACGAGTCCAAGTCGGTGGAGACCACCCAGCGCCGCGCCTACGACCTGCTGTCGGAAGGCTTCGGCCCCGGCTTCAACGGCCCTCTGACCGTGGTCGTGGACACCTCGCGGTCCAAGGACGCCCGGACCGCCACGGACCTGGTCGCCAGGACCGTACGAGGAGTGGACGGGGTGGCGTCGGTCGGTGATCCGGTGCTCAACCGGGCCAAGGACACGGCCGTCCTCACCGCCGTCCCGCGGACCGCGCCGAACAGCGCCGAGACCAAGGACCTGGTGCAGGCGATCCGGTACGCGGTCTCCGGCGTCGAGGCCGGCACGGGCGCCACCGTCCTGGTGACCGGCACGACCGCCCTGAACATCGACATCTCCGAAGCCATGTCCGACGCCCTCCTCCCCTATCTGACCGTGGTCATCGGCCTGGCGGTCCTCCTGCTGACGGTGGTCTTCCGCTCGCTCCTCGTCCCGGTCAAGGCCGCGCTCGGCTTCCTGCTGTCGGTGGGTGCCGCCTTCGGTGTCCTGGTCGCCGTCTTCCAGTGGGGCTGGGCGGCGGACCTGCTCGGCATCGAGCAGACCGGACCGGTCATGTCACTGATGCCGATCCTCGTCATCGGCATAGTGTTCGGCCTCGCGATGGACTACGAGGTCTTCCTCCTCACCCGGATGCGGGAGGCCTACGTACGGGGCGCGTCCCCCGGCGAGGCGGTCGTCACGGGTTTCCGGCACAGCGGACGCGTGGTGGCCGCGGCGGCGATCATCATGATCAGCGTGTTCGGCGGTTTCGTCGGGATGAGCAGCCCGACCATCCAGACGATGGGCGTGGGTCTGGCCGCCGCCGTGGCCTTCGACGCCTTCGTGGTCCGGATGGCGATCGCACCCGCGGTCCTCGCACTGCTCGGCCACCGTGCCTGGTGGCTGCCCCGTATCCTGAACCGCGTGCTGCCGAATGTGGACATCGAGGGTGAGGCACTGAGCGGGCATGCTCCGGCCTCCGCGACCGGACCGAACGCGGCGGTGCCGCGGTTCCCCGTCGGCCGGCACTGAACCGGCCATGGCGAGCGCAGGTGGCGGTGGCCCGCGATCACACGGCCCGCGATCCCTTGGCACGTGGCGGCGGCAGGGCACGGTCCCGGCGACGGCGTTCGTGCTCTGTCTGCTCGGCGGTGTGATCCAGGTCGACGACACACTGTCGGCGCCGCCTGTCGCCGCCTACTTCGTCGCCGTGGTGTCCTGTGCCGTGCTGCCGCTGCGGCACCGGGCACCCCTGGCCACCCTCGCGGCCACCACCGCGGCCACGGTCCTCGTACAGCCCCTGGGCCTGCTGCTGAGCCCGCTCACCGCGGCTCCCGCCGTGATCACCGCTTACTCCTACGCGCTCACCGCGCGCACCGAACGGCGCGCGGCGGGCGCGGTGGCGCTCAGTGCCGCCGTACTGCTGGTGGCTTCCCTTCCCTTGACCGGGGACCTCTCGTGGCAGGACACGAGCCGGATAGGAGTGGTGTCGGCGTTCCCGCTGGTGGCCGGCGTGCTCGGGCACTCGGTGCGCAACCGCCGGGCCTACCTGGCGGCCGTGGAGGAGCGGGCCCGGCGGGCCGAGGAGACCCGGGACGAGGAGGCGCGTCGGCGTGTGGCCGAGGAACGGGTGCGTATCGCCCGCGAGCTGCACGATCTCGTGGCCCATCAGATCACCCTGGCCAACGCGCAGGCCACGGTCGCCGCCCACCTCTTCGACACGCGCCCGGAGCAGACCCGTAGGAGCCTCGGGGAGCTGATCGAGACCACCGGGCACGCGCTCGACGAACTGCGGGCCACGGTCGGCCTGTTGCGGCAGACCGGGGACGCGGCCGCGCCCGCCGAACCGGCGCCCGGGCTGTCCCGGCTTCCCACCCTCATCGAGTCCTTCCACCGCGCGGGCCTTGAGGTGTCGGTGCACCAGGAGGGCACGGCCAGGCCGCTGCCGCCGGGGGTCGACCTCACCGCCTACCGCATCGTCCAGGAGGCCCTGACCAACGTGACCAAACACTCCGGTACCCGCAGCGCCCGGGTGCGCCTCGCCTGGAACCGCGACCGCGTGACCGTCACGGTCGCCGACGACGGAGGGGGCACCCGCACGGCCCCGGCCGTGTCCACGCGACCGGGTTCGCCCGCGGCTCCGGACCGTCCGTCGCCCGGTTTCGGTCTGATCGGGATGCGTGAGCGGGCCACCGCGGTGGGGGGTCACCTCTCCGCGGGCAGCCGCGCGGAGGGCGGCTTCCTGGTCTCGGCGCAGCTGCCGCTCCCGCCCGCCAGGGACACCGGGGATGACGGGGATGGCGGCGCCATCGGTGGTGTCGGTGACATCAGTGGTGTCGGTCGTATCGGTGACAGCAAGGTCCGCGGGGACGCGTCGTGACGCTCAGGGTGCTCCTCGCCGACGATCAGGCCCTGTTGCGCGGTGCCTTCCGGCTGCTCCTCGACAGCGCCGACGACATCACCGTGGTCGGTGAGGCGGGCGACGGCAGGGAGGCGGTGCGGCTCACCAGGGAGCTGCGCCCCGACGTGGTGATCATGGACATCCGTATGCCCGAGGTGGACGGTCTCGCCGCCACCTCGGAGATCTGCGCGGACCCGGAACTGCGTACCAGCCGCATCCTGATCCTCACCACGTACGAGACCGACGAGTACGTCGCCCAGGCGCTGCGCGCGGGGGCCGGCGGCTTCATCGGCAAGGGCATCGGGGCCGAGGACCTGCTGGACGCCGTGCGGACGATCGCCGACGGAGACACTCTTCTGTCCCCCGCCGCGACCCGTTCCCTGGTGGCCCGTTTCCTGGCCACTCCGGACAACGACCTGCCGCAGCACGCCGAACAGCTCGCCGTGCTCACCCCGCGCGAACGCGAGATGGTGGCGCTGGTCGCGACCGGTCTGTCCAACCAGGAGATCGCCGAGCGGATGTTCCTCAGCCCGTTCACGGTACGCGCCCATGTGCAGCGCGCCATGACGAAGCTGGAGGCCCGCGACCGGGCCCAACTCGTCGTCATCGCCTACCGGACGGGCCTGGCCCACCCCGCCCCCGACGGCCTGTCGTGATCCACCGCCGGGGGTCGGCCGTTCTCACAGCCACTGCTCACGGCTGGCTCTTGCGGCGGCTGCTCCTCACGGCTCCTGGGTGAACTCGGGCAGTGTGAGTGCCGAATGAGCCGGTCGGGCCGGGGCCGAGGGCAGGGTGACGAGGTCGCGCAGCCTGGCGTTGCGCTGTTCCAACGCCCGTGCCGTGGTGGGGAAGAGCGAGGCCGCGCCCTGGTCGACCAGTGCCTGGTTCATGGCCACGAACCCGCGGGTGTCGCGTTCGTAGGCGGCGAAGGCCGCGGTGTGGTCCCGGTGGGTGGCCAGTGCGTGGGCGAGCATGTAGGCGCCGGTCAGCGCGAGGCTCGTTCCCTGTCCGGTGAGGAACGAGGGTGCGTACGCGGCGTCGCCGACGAGCGCGACACGGCCACGGGACCAGTGGGGCATACGGATCTGCCCGGCCGTGTCGAAGAACAGGTCGTCCGCGTGGCGCATGGCGTCGACGATGTCGGGGACCTTCCATCCCTCGCCCGCGAAGGCCGCGGCGACCAACCGCTTCTGGGCGCCGGAATCGCGGAGGGTGCCGAACGGTGGTTGCGGCCGGTGGACGTTCAGAAAGGCGTGCAGTTCGTCGTTGTCCCCGACGGCGTACAGGGCCGCGGCCTTTCCCGGGGTGTTCCACAGCATGACTTCGCGGGAGAGCCCGAAGGAGTTCGGCATGGTGAACAGCGCGAAGCAGTAGCCGAGATAGTGGTGGAACTGTTCCTCGGGGCCGAACACCAGCTCCCGGGTGTGCGAGTGCATGCCGTCGGCGCCGACCACCAGGTCGAACGTACGCCGTCGCCCGCTGCGGAAGGTGACGTCGACACCTTGCCCGTGCTGGCCAGGGACGTGCGGGGAGTTGGGGGTGTTAAGCAGCGGGTCGAGGGTGTCGATGGAGTCGTCGAACAGGAACTCCACGTCGTCGCGGACCAACGCGTGGAGCAGCGCGGCCAGATCCCCGCGGCGCACCTCAAGGTCCTGTCCCTCGACACTGCCGGCAACGGTGCTCGGACGCACCGAAGTCACCTGACTGCCCTCCGAGTCGAGGAACGTGCAGCGGCGCGAGTCGATGTGGGCGTCCCGCAACTGCGGCAATATCCCCATCCGCCGGACGACCTCGATCGCGGTGCCGCGGATGTCGATCGGGTAACCGCCGGCGCGTAGTGCGCCCGCCTTCTCCACCACGGTGACCGCGCATCCGGACCGGTGCAGCCAGTACGCCAGCGCGGGTCCGGAGATGCTGGCCCCGGAGATCAGGACGTTACGCCTCACGGGACCTCTCGTGTTCTTCGTGATCCCCGTGTCCTTCGTGTTCTTCACGTCCGTCGTGTTCTTCACGTCCGTCGTGTTCTTCACGTCCGTCGTGTTCTTCACGTCCGTCGACGGACCGGTCGGCGTCGGTGTCGGTATCGGCGTCGGTGTCATGCCTGGGCTCCTTTTTTCGTGAGACGGACAACGAGCAGTGCCGACGCGGCGACGAGACCGGCGACGGTGAACCCCGCGGCGAAGGCCGACTCGGCGGGCAGGCCCGTGACCGGTCCGGCCCCGGCGTCGAGGATCGCGCCGGCCACCTGGGCGCCCAGTGCGACACCGATCACGCGCGTCACCACGAGCAGGCTGGTGGCGATGCCGATGTCCTTGGTCGCGATGGCGGTGGCGGTCCCGGCGAGCAGGGCCGTGGTGCCGACGCCCGCGGCGAACGCGGTCAGCACCTTCGCGAGGACGAGCTGCCATTCCGCGCTGTGCAGCCAGGCCAGGGCGATCATCGTGGCCGCCGTGGCGACGGAGCCCACGACGACCACGGCACGCGAGCCGAAACGCCGCACCGCGAGCCCGCCGACCGAATCGCTCACCGCTCCCGCGACGGCGCCGGGCAGCAGGAACAGACCGATGCCGGTGGTGTCCGCTCCGAAGCCGTAGCCGTCGGCCGAGACGGCGAACAGCTGCGGGAGCAGGAAGAGCACCATCCCGGAACTGATGGTCACGACGAAGGTGAGTAGGCAGGCCTGCCACATCGCGGGCTTCGCCAGCATGCGCAGATCGACCATCGGCGAGGCCGCCCGACGCTCGACGGCGACCCAGCCGGCCGCGAGGACGGCCACGGCCACCGCGACGGCACCGACCGCGAACGGCGGCAGACCGCCGTCCCTCGTCACCGTCACGAGCCCGAGCATGAACGCGAGCAACGCGCCACTGAGCAGCACCACACCGGGCCAGTCGATCCCGTGGTCCGAGAGGGCCGGCGGATCGTGCGGCATCAGCCGGCTCACGACCACCGTCGTCGCGATGATCGCGATCGTGGGCAGCGCGAACATCCAGTGCCAGGACAGCCCTTCGGCGATCGGCCCGGCGAACAGCATGCCCACCATGCCGCCGCCCGTGAACAGCGCGACGACGACTCCGATCGCCACCTGTGACTCCGCCGGCGGGAGGTGTTTGCGCACCAGGATGAAGGAGAGGGGCAGTGCGCCCACCATCACGCCCTGCAACACCTGACCGAGCAGCAGCACCGGCAGGTTCGGCGCCAGACCGGCCAGCAGGCCACCGGCCGAGACCACGGCCATCAGCCAGATCAGCACGCGTTTTCCGCCGTAGCGGTCGCCGAGTTTGCCCGCGACGGGTGTGATGACCGCGCCCGTGACGAGTAACGCGTTGCCGACCAGGGCCCCTTCGGCGGGGCTGACCCCCAACTCGCCCTGCAGCAGCGGGAGTGCGGGCTCCACGACCGACTGCAGGGCACCGAGGGCCAGTGCCAGGACGCCGAGGGCGGCGATCGACGGTCGTCCGAGGCGGACCGGGGGACGTGTGGCTTCGGACAGCTCGGACACGTCCGATGCATCGGATACGTCGGACGGAGAGGTTCTTGCCATCACCTGCGGATCACTCCAGACACCGGGAGGGAAGTGTGGGATCACGTGAGATGCACGTGTCTCCCACACTCCCCTCCGGCGCCCGTGCCGGGCATCGTCCCCAGCCGCCGTCTCCCTCTGGTGCACCCGGACCAGGCACTCACCTGACCTGGTGCCTCCGCACTACGGGCGTGCTGTGGACGCCCGTAGTGGACGCGTTCGCGGGCACGTCACGGGTCCGACGTGGGCGCGTCAGGGGCCCACCCGGAGCACGCCGTCGAGGTCCCCCGCGGGCAGCACCTTGGTCGAGTTGTGTTCGCGGACGATCCGCCAGCCGTCCGGTGTCCGGCGCCAGACCAGCGAGGTCGTGGTGCGGATGTCCGTGGTGCCGTCGGGCATGGTGATCCGCGCCACGAACGTCAGCGTGGAGGCGGCCAGATCATGGTCGGCCATCACATACGGGCCGTCGTCGACGACATGATGTGCGGACACCATCTCGCGGAAGGCGGGCTCCCAGATAGAGCCGTACCGGGCGGCCGTCGTCGCCACGCGCTGCTCGGCGTCGAAGTCGTCGTAGAGGCGGACGTCCGGGGAGTCGAAGTCGTAGAACTCACCGAAGGTGCGCCGGAAGTCGAACGGGGCGTCCCCGTCGTCGCGCTCCCATCCGAACACCCATCGGCTGTGCAGTTCCGCGATCGCTTGTTCGTCGTTCAGATCGGTCATGCCTTGACGCTAGGGCCTGTCTGACAATTCCCGTCGTCGCCCGGAGGGCGGCCGGGCGGCGTCAGGTGCGTGCTCTCGCCGTGCCGGGCGCAGAGCCTCGTACTGGACGTACTTGGCTCTG
>NZ_JBHXTO010000013.1:0-118424 GCF_042677425.1 Streptomyces sp. NPDC127119
TGATCGCCCTGGTCCTGCACTGCACAGCAAAATGCCCGCACCGGAGCGCGGGCAGGTACTGCGAACCACGACATCTGGGGATGACGCTACACGGCAGAACCGCCCACCACCAGGGACCAAGACCCAAGATCCGAACCGCGTCGCACGACCTGCCCGACACCCCTGTAGGTGACATGATGTCAGCCGCCCGGCAGGCAGTTGCGCGGAGTCAGTTCCCCACGCCGAGGCCGGACATGAATGCGGACGGGTATCGGTCGCCTCGTGCCGAGCCCGGCGGCACCGCCTTCTCGATTTCGGTCAGGTCGTCCGCGGTGAGGTCCACGGCCAGCGCGGGCAGTGCCTCGGCCAGCCGTTCCCGGGTGCGGGCGCCGACCAGCGGCACGATGTCCTCGCCCTGTGCGGCCACCCAGGCGATGGCCAGCTGGGCGACAGTGCACCCCTTCGCCTCGGCGACCCGGCGCAGGGCCTCCACGAGGGTGAGGTTGTGCTCCACATTGCCGTCGGAGAACCGCGGACTGAAGCTGCGGCCGTCACCGGGGCCCGCGGCACGCTCCGCGGACCAGTGCCCGGAGATGAGGCCGCGGCTGAGCACGCCGTACGCGGTCAGGCCGATGCCGAGTTCCCGCAGTGTGGGCAGAACCTCCGCCTCCACCGCACGGGAGATCAGCGAGTACTCGATCTGCAGGTCCGCGACCGGATGCACGGCGTGCGCCCGGCGGACCGTCGCGGCGTCGACCTCCGAGAGACCGAGGTGCCGTACGTATCCGGCGTCGATCATCTCCTTGATCGCGCCGACCGTCTCCTCGATCGGCACGTCAGGGTCCAGTCGGGCCGGCCGGTAGATGTCGATGTGGTCGGTGCCCAGCCGGGTCAGTGAGTAGGCCAGGAAGTTCTTCACCGCCTCGGGGCGGCCGTCGTGCCCGCCGAACCCGGGACCCGGCCCCCGCAGCATGCCGAACTTGACGCTCAGCCGGTAGCTGTCCCGGTCCCGCCCGCGCAGCGCCTCGGCGAGCAGCAGCTCGTTGTGGCCCATCGCGTAGAAGTCGGCGGTGTCGAACAGCGTGACTCCGGCCTCCAGCGCGGCATGCACGGTGGCGATGCTCTCGGCGCGGTCGGCGGCACCGTAGGCCCCGGACATCCCCATCGCGCCCAGGCCCAGCGCGGAGACGGCCGGGCCGGCGCTGCCCAGGGTCCGTGTCGTCATCACGTTCTCCGTCGTCGTCACGTCTTCAGTCGTCGTCACGTCTTCTGTCGTCATCACGTTCTCCTTCGTCGTCGGTCGCCACCCACTGTGGGTCCGCGCGGCCAGGTACGGGAGCGGAGCGTTCATCATGGGAGCGTCGCTCCCTGGCTCCGTCCGCCCGCGCGAGGGACCATGGCTGCATGGAACGTGATCAGCTCGCGGACTTCCTGCGCCGCCGACGGGAGTCGATCCGCCCGGCCGAGGTCGGCATCACCGACGGCCCGCGCCGCCGCACCGCCGGTCTGCGCCGGGAAGAGGTGGCCATGCTCGCCGGCATGTCGGTGGACTACGTCGTACGCCTCGAACAGGGCCGCAGCAGTCAGCCGTCGACGCAACTCCTGGGCGCGCTGGCCCGGGCATTGCGTCTCTCCGACGACGAGCGCGACCACCTCTTCCACCTGGCAGGGCATCGGCCCCCGCCCGCCGAGGGGGTGGCCCGGCTGGCCCGTGCGGGCCTGATCCGTATGCTCGATCTGCTCGGTGACACCCCGGCCCTGGTGCTGTCCGACCTGGGCGAGATCCTCGCCCAGAACCGGACCGCCCTCCTGCTCACGGGCGACCTCACCGACATCTCCGGCGACCGGCGCTACGTCGTGTACCGCTGGTTCACCGATCCCGCCGCCCGTGCCGTCTGTCCGCCCGAGGAGCAGGAGAATCACGGCCGCCGGCTCGTGGCGGACCTGCGCGCGGCGGTCGGCCGCCGATCGGGCGACGCCGCGGTCGCCGGTCTCGTCGAACGGCTGCAAGCCGCGAGCGCCGACTTCCGCCAGCTGTGGACCGAGCACGAGGTGGCGGTCCGGCGCACCGACCGCAAGACCTTCCTGCACCCGAAGGTCGGCCGGCTGACGATGGACTGCGAGACCCTGGTCACCCCCGATCAGGGCCAGCAGCTGCTGGTACTCACTCCGGCGGACGCAGAGGCCCGTGAGCGGCTGGACCTGCTGCGGGTGCTCGGGGTCCAGGAGTTCCCCACGGGACCCACGGGCCCGCCCGTACGGTGAATCAGCTACCCACGGGCCGCCGATTCCCCGCCCCGCCTCGCATCACCCCGCCTCGCATCGCAGCAGGCCAGGAACACACCGGCCCAGCAGCTCAGCTGACACCTGCCCGACTGCCCGACTACCTGGCTACCTGGCTACCTGGCTACCTGGATTCGGTGACGTCCACGTCCGCACCGACACTCCCGCCCACCGCCGGCTCGCCGCCACCGTCGTCGTCGGCCGCGCCCGTGGAAACAAGCGCGCACGGCACCCCTCCCCCAAGGCACCCCTCCGCTTCGGATGCCGTACCGCATTGAGACAGTCCGGCGGAGTGACTATCGTCGAGGGGTGAGTGAGCGTGTGATGCAAGAGCCGACCTTGATGGTGCTGACCGCCCTCGCGGACGCACCGCGACATGGATACGCGATCGCGCAGGAGGTCAAGGCGATGACCGGCGGTCGTGTCGTGCTGCGTACGGGCGCCCTGTACGGGGCCCTGGACCGCCTGCTGGCCGACGGCCTGATCGACATCGAACGCGAGGAGGTCGCCGACGGCCGGGCCCGGCGGATCTTCACCTTGTCCGCGTCAGGACGGGAGCGGCTGACGGCGGAGGCCGAGCGCTTGGCCGCGACCGCGAAGGAAGCCACGCGCCGGCTGTCCGTGACCCGGCCGTCGGCCGCCACCAGTTGATCGAGCACGCGCTGCGGCTGTATCCCGCCGCCTACCGGCGCGCCCATGGCGGGGAGATCGCCGCGACCTACCGCGAGTTGACGGCGAGCGAGCCGCTGGGCTCCCGGCTGCGCGAGGGCGCGGGCCTGGCGGCGCACGCGATGAGGATGCGGCTGGGCCTGGGGCCGACCTCTCCTGCCGCGCGGGTGCTCGCTCTGGCGTACCCCTTCGCCCTGGCCGTCTCCACCGCCGCCTGCGGCCTGCACCTTCTGCGCTGGTACGCCGCCCTGGTCACCTCCCCCACCCCGTTCTGGGTGCAGCTTCGAGTGGACCTGTCCGGGGCGTGGGGTGCGCTGCTCGTCTCGTCGCTGATCGGATGCGTGGGAGCGGCGGCGGCGCTGACCGGCCGGTGGCGCGCGGGGGTGCCCCTCACGGTGGCCGGGCTGCTTTCCTTCGCGGCGGCCTCGGTGGTCAGCGGACCGGCGTACGGTGATCCGGTCGTCACGCCGACCGCGTTCGCCCTGACGGCGGCTGTGGTGCTCGCATGCCCGCCGGACCGACGCCCGGAAGCGACCGAGGGGGGCCGGGCGGGTTCGGCCGGCGCCGTGATCGCGTTCGTCGTCGTGCCGTGCGCGGCCGTCGACGCGCACGCGGTGCCGTGGGTCAGTACCGACTACGGGTGCTGGCCGCTGCTCGTGCTCGCCGCGACCGGTGTCGCGCTGACCTTGCGCAGCGGAACGCGAGGCGGCCTTGAGCTGGGAGTGATGGCTCTGGTGTCCCCGCCCCTGCTCGCCCACGTCTACACCACGGCGTGGGGCGAGACGACTGCCGTCCTGTGGCTCGCGGCCGTACTCGCGGCCTCAGCGGTGATCGCCCCACTGGCCGGCCGCTCGGCACGAACCGGACGCACCGCCCTCTGAACGAAGGCTCTGTACGGCCTACTCACCCGGGCCTTCTTGCCCATCCGAAGATCCTGCCGCGAGCGAGCCTCGCCGGATACTCCGTTTGACGTAGCATTCCGTTCGACGGACTATCTACCGGGTCTGCGCGAGAGGACGCCCATGCCGTTCACCCTGTCCCACCCCGCGGCCGTACTGCCGCTGCTGCGACGACCCTTCGGCCGGACCGCGCTGGTCGCCGGCGCCCTCGCACCGGACATGCCCTACTTCGTGGTCACCACGGGCCTGCCCGTCAGCGCGCAGTCCTGGTACGAACCCTTCGTCAACGCCACGACCTCGCACACCGCTCTCGGCGCCGTCACCGTCTCCCTGCCGTACGCCCTCGCACTCTGGGCCCTGCTCCACCTCGGCCACCGCCCGTTGGCATCCCTGCTGCCGATACCCGCCCCCGGACCACCGCCCCGGACGACTGGCGCGCTGAGCCGTCGGGCCGGGTGGATCGTCCTCTCCGCCCTGATCGGCATCGCCACGCACCTGGCCTGGGACGCCTTCACCCATCACGACGGCTTCTTCGTCACCCATGCGCCCTGGCTCAGCTCCCCACTGGCGGGCAGCCTCACCTGGGCGCGAGCGCTGCAACATGCGAGCACGGTCGGGGGCCTGGCCGTCACCACGGTGTACGTGTGGCGCAGGCGGGCCCACCTCCTCACCGACAAGGTCCACACCGGCCCCAGCAACTCGACGCGGGGCCTCACCGTCCTCGCCATCGCCGCGCTCACGCTCGCCGGAGCGGTCGCCCACGCCTGGTGGCGCGCCGCCACACAAGCGACGCCGACCGGACTGCCGCTCGGCGACGTGATCGAAGGAGTGCTGTCCGACGTGGCGAAGGGCGCGGGCGTCATCCTCATCGGCCTCGGGGTCCTCTACATGGCCGGATGGTGGATCTGGCACACCGTCACATCGGCCCGACGGGCAGTGGATGCCACCCGCCCCACAAGGAGAACCCCTCAGTGAAGCGCAAGTTGAAGCATCCGTCTCCACATTTCGCACACAATGAACGCTTTAAGTTCACATTAGGTATGCTCCAACAGCTTCATCCGCACCACTGAGGGGGGTCTTCTCATGCGCATACGCTCTGCGCTGACCGCAGTTGTCACCATCGGCACCTTTGCCGCGCTCTCCACCGGTACCGCCCAGGCGGCCGAGTACTCGTCCGCACTGAAGGTCAAGGGCGTCCAGTACGACGCACCCGGCACCGACTCGAACCGCTGTTCCGGGGGGAACACGAAGGACGAGTACCTGACCATCAAGAACTACTCCCGCACCGCGACGGTCAACCTCAAGGGTTACGTCGTCAAGGACGCCACCGGGAACAAGTTCACTTTCACGGCCAGCCACAAGCTGGAGCCCGGCGACTACGTGAAGCTGCGCGGCGGGCGCGGCACCGACTCCGACGCCGGCAATGTCGTGTACCGCCAGAACTGCAATTTCATCTGGAACAACGACAAGGACACCATCTACCTGTACAAGCCCAGCGGCGCCAGGGCGGACGTCCACTCGTACACCAAGCGCGCGAACGACCGCGACGGCAACGGTTACATCACGTACCACGGCTGACGCACAGCCTGGGCGTCCTCCCGCCGGACTTCCCGCGGGAGGGCGCCCGGGCCCGTGATCACATCGCGAGACAGGCTTGCATCAACGCCCTGACCAGGCGTTGTCTCTCACGGTGAGTACCGAACGACCCGAACAGCACGTGACCGACAACGACACCGCAGGCGACCGTTCCGCGCGCCGCGCCGTCACCCTCTTCCCCGTCCTCGTTCTCGCCGCGGGCGCCACGGGGCTGCTGCTCCCGGGCAGCTTCGCCGGCTGGGGCGAGTCGGTGCCGTACCTGCTGGGTGTGGTGATGTTCTGCATGGGCGTCACGATGACCCCGCAGGACTTCCGCGGTGTCGCCAGACGGCCCTGGGCGGTGGCCCTCGGACTGGTCGCGCACTACGTCATCATGCCGGGACTCGGCTGGCTCATCGCCCACCTGCTGCAACTCCCGCCGCAGCTCGCGGCGGGCGTCATCCTCGTCGGCTGCGCCCCCAGCGGCACCGCTTCCAACGTGGTGACGTATCTGGCACGCGGTGACGTGGCGCTGTCGGTCTCCGTGGCCACCGTCTCCACCCTCGTCGCCCCGCTCGTCACTCCGCCGCTGACGCTGCTGCTCGCGGGCGAGTACCTGCCCGTCGACGCCGGTTCGATGGTCGTCGACATCCTCAAGACCGTGCTGCTGCCGGTCCTCGCGGGGCTCGCCGTCCGGCTGCTGGCGAGCCGCTATGTGCAACGAGCCCTGCCGGTGCTGCCCTGGCTGTCCGCCGTGACCATCGGGGTGATCGTGACCGTGGTGGTGGCGGGCAGCGCCGACGCCATCAAGTCGGCGGCCCTGCTGGTGTTCGTCGCCGTCGTGCTCCACAACGGTCTCGGGCTGGCACTCGGCTACGGCGCGGGCCGGCTCACCAGGATGGGCGAGCCGGCGAGCCGCGCCATGGCCTTCGAGGTCGGCATGCAGAACTCGGGGCTGGCGGCTTCGCTGGCCACCGCCCACTTCAGCCCGCTGGCCGCGCTGCCCGCCGCCGTCTTCTCCGTCTGGCACAACATCTCCGGCGCCCTGGCCGCCGCCTGGCTGTCACGCCGCCGACACTGACCGTCCCACCGGATTCGGATTCGGATCCGGATCCGGCGACGGGATGGCGCGGCGGTGGGTTCGGCGGGCCGAGGCCGAAGGGGCCGGTGGTCCGCGGCTTGTCAGTGGCTGGTGGCACGATCGCGGGCATGACATCGATCGACGAGCAGTTCGTTCGCGAGACAGCCGCCGCGTACGGCGTTCCCGGCCCCGTGGCACAGGAGTTGACGGCCCGATCGCGGCCGTGCATCTACCTGGTGCCGTACGAGGAACTTCCCACGTCCCAGCAGGCGAACGCCCGCCCGGCCGCGCGAACGGGCGGGCTCCCCTCCCTGCCGGACGGGGTGGACTGGCCCGACGGGAAAGGGCCGTTGGTGCTCAGCGTCGACTGCGAGGCCCTGCCCCACGGCGCTCTGGACATCGAACTGCCCGCCGACGGCCACCTGTTGCTCTTCACCGAGATCGAGTACCCGCCGGAGTCGTCCGTGGTGGTGCACGTTCCTGCCGGAACGCCCACCTCCGAGCGCGCCGCGACGTACGAGTTCGACGGTGAGCCCATGCAGGTGACGGTCTATGAACCACAGACCCTGTACCCCCTGGCCGGACTCACCCTCGACGAGGACTGGCGGGACTCGCCGGCCACCCGCGCCTTCCTGGAGGACGGCGGAAAGGGTGACGCGCTGGACAGTTTCGAGGAGGCCGTCCTCGACGCGGCCTCCGGCGGGGCCCGCCCAGGCGTCTGCGTGCAGATCGGCGGCTTCTCCAACTCGTGGGACGTGGCACCGGACGAGGGCGACCTCGTACTCCTCGCGCAGATGGCCGGGCAGGCGATCGACTACAACGTCTACACGATGAACCTGATCGTGGGCACCCGCGAGGACATCGCCGCCGGGCGGTACGCCAACCTCCAGTACGAGCAACAGTGCTGACGTCGAACAGACAGCGCCCGCTCTGACCTGTTCGGTGTGGGCGCATGCAGATTTAGTGGCGTATGCGTAGGCATGATCTCCGTGCTCGGGGGCACCCGAGTCCGGTGCCCTATGTATCTACGGAGCTCGTCGCGCAGGTGAGGTTTGCTCTGGTTCAGGCCGGCTTCCAGGTACTGAGCGACACGGAGCTCGGTGTTCCCGGATTGCGGGTGACCGAGGTGTCGGCCGGCGCCCTGGTCAGCTGGACGGCCTCGGACGAATTCGCCTCGCTGGCCCGTGAGCGGAGCGGCTGCCCTTCGAGCGACGACAGCATGAGGGTGATCGTGAAGGTCGCCGTGTCAGGGCTGCTGCTGCGGCTCGGACACAGCGTCGCCGAACCAGCGGCCGACGGCGACCTGCTCGTGCTCGCCGACGCGATCTCCGCGCCGGACGGCAGCGACCGATAGGCGGGTGTCCACCGGCAGCTATTTTCACGGGAAAGCCGTGGTGAGCGCTCGGCGGACGAATGCCCCGGTTCGGTGTGCGGACATGTCGCGCCCAGGGTGGGACGCTGGTCGTGGCCGGCCGCTGACGCGCGGGTGCGCGGCAACGGCCGGAAGGCGCGAGGGACCGAAGATCTCCCCCGGCTCGGACCTCGCGCGAGGCGCCCTCCCGGCGGTGCGAGATGGCGGGAGTTGCCTCTCTGGGCGCGCCTGGAGGACGAAGGCCGGAGCCGCGTAGTCGGCGATGCGGCTCCGGCCGGCCTCGACGTCCGGCTACTGCCCGGGGCCCAAAAGCGCGCGGCATGGACCACGGCCCCACGCCTCGTCAGACACCGACGCCGACGCATGGCTATATGCCCGCAAGCTGGGCCGGTTTCCTCCACCGATCACCGGGCACCCGTCGGATGATCGGCCGTACAGCGGCAAGCCAGACCCGGCGCACTGCGCCCAGAAGTACGGAGGACCACCGTGTTGAAGGCCATCGCAGATGTCATTCGCTCCATCGGCGGAGCCATCGCCACCGTCGTCACCCTGCCTTTCCGTGCCGTGGCACGCCTGTTCGGCGGCGCATCGAGCTCGGCCCACGGACACCACTGACAGACGGGGCCCCGAGCGCGCGGTGACGCGCCGCCCCTCCCCCTCACGCATGCCCGGCTGGAACCCCCGTCCAGCCGGGCATGCGTATGCCGTGGTCCATGATTGTCGACGCAGACCTATCCGTGCCCCTCGGGCAGCCGATGCGCGGGGATGGTGGATTCCTTGCCCTCATGAGCCTTCGCACGCGGCGCGGACCTCGTCCAGCAGCGCCTGATAGTCCTCGCCGTAGGTGACCACGGCCGCGTAGACGGCGTCCAGGGCCGCCTGCAGCGGATCGGCTTCGGCGGCACCGGTCACGGCGGGCAACGCCATGTGCGGCTGCGACACCCGCAGGGACGGATCCGGCGGACCCATCGTCACCATCACGCCGTACTCGGCCGATTCGTCGGTCGGCGGGTGTCGAAGGCCCGGCTGATCCGGCAGTCCTGGCAGATCCGGCAGTTGCGGCAGTTGCGGCAGGCCTTGCGCAAGCGGCGAAAGCGGTACGGCGACGGCCGGACCCAGTTCCTTGGGCCGTGGCGCGGGCTGCGGCTCGAGGGCGGGAGCGACCGCGAGTACGTGTCTTCCTGCGCGTAGACGCGCTCCGAGGATCTCGGGTGGGTCGAAAGGAGGTCGCTCAGGCGGGATGGCCTGGCCGACGGTCCGGTGGGGGACGCCCGGGTCGCGTTGCAGGGTCTCCCACAGGTGTGCGGTGTCGTCGAAGGGTGACGGCAGCGGGCGCCCCTCGTCCAGGGCCGTGAGCGCGGCCGCAACCCAGTCCAGGCCGTCGAGACCGGCGGCGGCGCACGCGCGCCGAGCGGCCAACAACGCCACACCACGCTGGCGTTCGGGCCCCACTGCATCCAGTGTGTGCACCAGGTCGGCGTCGAAACCGAGCAGCCCGCGGACGTTTCCACGGACGGCACGCAAGGCCTCGCTGGGCAACCGGCCGCCCCAGCGCCGCTGTTCGGCCGCGAGCAGCCGCTTCCGCTCGGCCTGCTCCTGCGCCTCACGGACCTGGCGCTCGGCCTCCGCACGCTCCTCGGGAGTGGGAGGCGGTGGCTGCTTCCTGGCGTAGTCGTGCCAGTACGCGGCGATCTCCGCGGTCTGGCGGACCACCCGGTCCGGGCCTGGCGGTGCGGGCCAGAACTGCAGCAGGTAGGAGTCCACCTGCGGCTCCTCCGATGTCCGAGTGTCCCGCCGCCGGGCCTGGTCCATGCCACGGCCGCAGTAGCGCACCCGGTAGTCGATCTCGGCCAGGTCCAGTTCCCAACTGGCCTCACCCGCCCATTGCGTCAGGGTGCTCCGCTCGGACACCGGATGAAAGGAGACCTCCACGACCTCCTCCCACACCGGATCCACCGGCGGAGCCTCGTCGTGCACCTCGACGGTGAAGCCGACCGAGCCGGTGTGCAGACCGGTCGACAGCCACAGCGCACCGGGGATCGCGGCTCCGCACAGCCCGGATGCCTGACCCGCGAACGCCTCCGTCAGACCCGGGCCGAAACTCTCCGGGTCGCTCTCGACATAGATCTGACTGTAGTGCACATGCACTTCGCCCTCGACCGGCCTGCGCACCACTACGACCTCCCCCGCACCCAGGTCTGCCGACGGTGGCACGCGCCGCCATCCGTCACAGGCCAAGGACCAGCGGATGACCGTAAGCGAGTGATCGGTGGATCAAGGGAGAGAGGACCACGAGAATCCCCCGGACATGCGTGCGCCGGCGTCCAGTTGTAAGCCATGTCCAGCAGCCTAGAGACCGCCACTGACAACGACTGGTCGGCGGCGGCCCGTACGGCGGGGACGGGCGTACAGCTGGTCACGACGCGATGGGCTTCGGTCTCTCGTGGGGTGTGGGCTGTGGCAGTGGTAGTCGGGCCATCACCCTGAAGCCTCCTTCCGGGCGCGCGCCCGCGGTGAACTGGCCCTGCAGCAGGGCGACTCGCTCGCGCATGCCGGCGAGGCCGTAGCCAGCGTGGGATGCGTCGTTGCCCGGTCCGCGGCCGGTGTCGGTGATCTCCAGAGTCAACTCCGTGTCCCGGTGGTCGACACGTACCAGGCACGAGTGGGCACCCGCGTGTCTGACCACGTTGGTGACCGACTCCTGGACGATGCGGTACGCCGACAGGTCGATGTCCGGCGGCAGGGGCCGTCGCCGACCGTGCCACTGCACGACGACGCGCACCCCCGCCGCCGTGGTGGCCGCGGCCAGCCCGTCGATGTCCGACAGGCTCGGTGCTTCATGCGGTGAAGCGCCCGCGGTGTCCGCCTGGCGCAGCGCGCCGAGCATCCTGCGCAGGCCGGACAGCGTCTCCCGGCTCGCGTTCTCGACCTCGCCGAGTGCTTCCCTGGCCCGGGCCGGTTGCGTGTCGATGACGCGGCGGGCGGCACCCGCCTGGAGGGCGACGATGCCGATGGTGTGCGCGACGATGTCGTGCAACTCGCGCGCTATGCGCAGACGTTCGGCCGTGGTGGCCTGGACGGCGGCCTGGGCCCTGGACTGCTCGGCATGGAGCCGGGACTGCCGGGCGGAATTACCGAGGAGCCAGGCCACGAACACCGTGAGGGCAACGGCCAGTTGCGCCGATGTGTTGATGCTGCCCCCCCGACAGCCGTACCGTCAGCGGGATCATCAGTACGGTGAGTGCCATCCCTGCCGCGCAGGCCGAGGTGCGTCGCGCGGTGGAGGCCGCGACGAAGTACAGGGCGACGTCCGGCGCCAGGAACTGCACCAGCGGAAACTCGTCGGCCTGGCCGAGGAGCGCCGCTCCGAAGGCAGAGCCCAGCAGCAGGAGGCCGTAGGCCACGAGCGGGCGACCGCGCAGGAGCCGGCAGGCTGTCAGCACGAGGGCGGCGGCGCCCAGCAGGATCGGGGCGCTCACATACGTCAGGTCGAAGCCGGGGACGATCTGGCCGTCGCGGACGTAGTCGCCCGGCAGGACGAAGAACTCGTCGACGCACGCGAAACCCATGGCCCCGCCCCAGACGACCGCCGTCCAGTGACCGGGCGACAGGCGCCTGAGCAGCGGCGTCGACCTGGATGCGCTGACATGGCGCGAGCATAGGGGCGCTCGTGGTGCCGGAGCATCGGTCTGCGGGCTTACCTCCTCGGGTGACAGTCCGGTGCCGGGCCGTGAAGCCGCTGTCCCGCCCGATACGGGACCCCGTTTTCCGCCGTGCGCGGGCCTTCTCTATCCCGAGACAGAGTCCCCGTTCCTGCCTCAGGCCGACGCCCGGGCGGTGGGCCGAAGGGAGACTTGTGCCATGAGCTTCTCGACAACCCCTCCCGTCCCCACCGGAGTTCTCAGCACCGGCCACCCTCTGCCCTACCACCGCCTGGCCCATGTGACCGGAAGACACCGCTGGTGGCGCCCGCTGGTCGGGACCGTGACGGTGATCGGCACGTGGCTTCTGCTGTTCATGGTGGTGTACTTCGTGTCCTACGGGGTGGGCACTGCCAAGGGATACCCCGAGGACTCCGATGAAGCCATCGACTTCGGCCCCACGCTGAACACCGCCCTGGACCTCACCTACCTGGCTGTGCTCATTCCCGTGGTGCTGCTGGTGGTGCGATGGGTGGGGCGCCGCCCGGCGGGGACGGTCTCCTCCGTCCAGGGTCGGCTGCGGCTGCGCCGACTGGGCCAGTACGTACTGCTCGCGCTGCCCCTCGTGGCGGCGGGTATGGGCGCCATGTTGCTCGTACCGGTCGATGGTGAGGTGACGGGCACGGGCAGTGAGGTCTGGGTCGGCCTGGACCGGTATCTGCCCGCGCTCGCCATGCTCATCGTGCTGGTGCCGCTCCAGGCAGCCGCGGAGGAGTACGCCTTCCGGGGCTGGCTGCTGCAAGCGGTGGGCGGCCTCTTCCGGTCGCCGTGGATCGCGGTGCTGCCGCAGGCGGTGCTCTTCGCGGCGGCCCACGGCTGGGGCACTCCGGAGGGGTTCGCCGACATGGTCGTCTTCGGCGTCCTGGCCGGCTGGCTGACGGTGCGTACCGGCGGCCTCGAAGCGGCCATCGCGCTGCACGCCGTGAACAACCTGATGTCGTTCGCGCTGTCCGCGGCCTTCGTCGGCGGACTCGACTCCGACGAGACCGCGGCCGATCTGCCCTGGCAACTGGCGGCCATCGACATCACGGTGATCGTCGTCTTCACGGCGGTGGTGCTGTGGCTCGACCGTCGGCGCGCCCGTTCCCTCGGCGCCCCGGACGCGCACCCCGTCCCTGAAGGCGACCTTGAAGGCGCCCCTCAAGGTGCCGGTGCGTCGCAACACGCTCAGCGTGTGGTGGGTTCGACGACTTCCTGAGTGCCGATCACCGCGAGCAGGTCGAGCAGGTCTGCGCTGTCGGTGCCGACCGCGGGGGTGAACCAGAGCAGCCGCTGCCGGCCGTCCTCGCTGAACAGGTTGAGGCAGTTGACCTCGATGAGGCCCAGCGTGCGGTGGTTGAGCCGTTTGCGGTCGTCCCGCCGGAACGCCACGTCGTGAACGGCCCACAGCGCGGCGAATTCGGCGGAGGTGTCGAGCAGGAAGCTGATCAGCGAACGGGCTTCGAGGTCCTTCTTCTCCCGCCGGGCGGCGGCTGCCCGCAGATCGGCGACGAAGGCCCGGGACTGCGCCTCATGGTCGGCTTCGGGGTACAGCCGCCGGGTGTCGGGCTCGGAGAACCACCGGTGGACGAGGCTGGCCCGGGCGCCGCGAAAACCTGAGTGGTCACCCAGCAGGGCCACGGCGAGCGGATTCTGTACGAGGGTGACGTGCAGGTCGGTGATGACCTGGGCGGGGGTCGACGTCAGACGGTTCAGCAGGTCGAGCATGCCGGGATGGACGTGCGAGGCGGGTCCCCCGGACACGGGTACCGGCCGGCCCGCCAGCCGGTAGAGGTAGTCGCGCTCGTCGGCGGTCAGGCGCAGAGCCCTGGCCAGTGCGGCGAGCATCTGCTCGGACGGCTGGGATCCCGCTCCCCGTTCGAGCTCGTTGTAGTAGTCCACGGATGCTCCCGCGAGCTGGGCGACCTCGTCGCGGCGAAGCCCCGGCACCCGGCGCCGGGGTCCGGAGGGGAACCCGACGTCGGTCGGGCGGATGCGGTCGCGCCGCGACCGCAGGAAGGCCCCCAGTTCGGTGTACTTCGCAGAACCCATGTCGTCCAGTGTGTGCCCGGCCGGGTCATGGACCCAGGGGATGACATCCCCTGGTTGCGCCGGCCGGAGTCGCCCATGGTTGAGGACGTGGCCACGAACCGGCCAAGACTTCAGGACACCGCAACACGAACCATCCGAGGAGACACACCATGCCTTTCGCCAACTTCAAGCTCCTCGCCGGGACCATCAGCGCCGAGGACAAGAAGAAGATCGTGGAACGCACCACCGACCTGTACGCGGAGATCTACGGTGAGCGGGCCCGCGCCACCACGGTCGTACTCATCGACGAGGTCGCCGACGGCGGCTGGGGCGTCGGCGGCAACGTCCTGACCGCCGCGATGGTGAACGGCGACGCCTGACTGCGGTCATCCGGGGGCGGGGGCACTGGTGGCGCAGTTCCCCGTACGCCTGGGTCTGTCGGCCCCTCCGGCGTCACGGGACGAGCGTGTCAGGGGCTGTCGCCCGACCAGTCGAAGTGGTTCGGCGCGGTCGGGCGGGGGTCGTACAGGGCTCGGCCGCCGGGGCCGAAGTGGCCGAGTTCGGTGGACAGGGCGGCGCCCTCGGCGATCTGGTCCGGCGTCCAGTCGGTGACGTCCAGGAGCAGGCCGTCCAGGGGGCCGCCGACCAGGGAGACGTAGGAGCGGCCCGGGCGGGGGCCCGGATCGGGGTCGTCGTGGTCGTGGCCGTATATCCGGCCGCGCAGCAGTTGCTCGTCGCCATTCACGACATTCAGCTTTCCACCCGCCACTGACAATGGGGTCCCACCTGCGGCGCAGGGGGCATCTGTCAGGGACGCGGCTTGGCCGCACGGGCGTGGCGGGCGGCCTTGAACGATTCCGGCAGGAAGCGGTGGCCGAGGGCGGTACGGCGGGTGGTGACGCTGACGCCGTGCTCCTTGAGTTCTTCGCGCAGGCCGAGGGCGAACATGCGGGTGAAGACGCGGGAGGGCCCGTAGACCGTCTCGTAGGGCGTGGGCAGCATGGCGGACAGCGACGAGGTGATCAGGATGCGGCCCTTGCCGTTGGCGGCCCTGTGCCGGGCGACGTGCTTGGCCAGGTGCACGACGGAGGTGACGTTCAGCTCGATCAGGCTGAGTTCGTCGTCGAGGTCGGTGTCGAGGAAGGCTCCGCCGATGCTGCGCCCGGCGTTCAGAACCGCGGCGTCCAGCGGCCGGCCCGTCTTCTCCACCGCACGCCAGACGGCCTCGACGCCGTCGGCCCGGGCGAGATCGGCGCGTACGGGAATGACGTCCGTGCCGTGCCGGGCCAGCTCGGTGGCTGCCGTTTCGGTCTCCTCACTGCGTCCGGTGGCCACCAGGCCGTAGCCGTTGAGGGCGAACAGGAACGCCAGTTCGTAACCGATGCCGGAGGAGGCTCCGGTCACCAGGGCGAGGGGTCGAGGGTGGCGGGGCTGTGCACGGGGTGCTCCGTTTCGTGGAGGGGGAAGGGGCGGCCTCGAAGGTGGGGTGGCGGTGGTCCGGTCCGTGTTCCACGTCGTCCACGCGCGGCACCTCGGCGATCGCCGGCATGACGCCGTCCGACGGAGTGATGTCGTGTCCCTGCTCCAACCGGGTGCAGTAGCCCGTGCTCACCCCGGCCGGCTGCGCGGCCTCTTCCCTGCGCGGGCCCGGCACACGCCGGTACGCGCCGGGCTCGGGCAGCCCCGTGGGCTGCGGGCCGATCCGGGTGCGGCAGCGGTGGAGGAACCGGCTGAGGTCGACGTTGCAGGGCATGTCCTCCATCGTCCCTGCTCCCGGCGGGTCCCACAGGGGCCGAGGGTGGGTCGCCGCGTGCTGGGAAAGCGCGGCCTTGACGGGCGTCGTGCGTCTGAGGAGCCTCGAAGGGAGGTGATGGTCCATCAGGTGAGTGCGAGGCCGCGGCGCGGACCGCGCTTGCTGCTCGCTGCCCGTAAGGGAGGAGTCCGAGAGTGTCGGAGGATGCGATGTCCCATGACGAGACGGCCCGCGATGCGATGACGTTCCCCTTTCCGCCGGGGCCTCACGGCGGGCCGCCCGACGCGTACGCCGACCGGCGAAGCGCCTGCCCTCTGGCCCCCGTGGTCCTGCCCAGCGGCGACGAAGTCCTGCTGGCCACCGCCTACGACGACGTGCGCGCGGTCCTCGGGGATCAGCGCTTCAGTCGCAACCTTCGCTACGCGGGCGCCCCACGCATGCTGCCCGCCGCCGACTTCTCCGACGATCCGCACGCGCTGGTCAACATGGACCCGCCCGAACACACGCGGCTGCGGCGGATCGTACAGGCGGCCTTCACACCCCGGCGGGCCGAGAACCGGCGTACTCGAATCCAAGCCGTCGCGGACGAGCTGCTCGCGGAGATGCGGGCGGGCGGGCCTCCGGCAGATCTGATGACCGCCTTCGCCTTCCCGTTACCGATCGACATCATCTGCGATCTGCTCGGTGTGCCGACTCGGGACAGTCCTCTGTTCCGTGGGTGGTCGGACATGTTCCTGTCCACGAATACCGCCGCGGCACCGGAACGCGCCAAGGCCGGCGCGGAGTTCGCCGCGTACGTCGACGACCTCGTCGCCGCCCGTCGCAGCGCGCCCGGTGAGGACCTGCTCGACGAGCTGATCAGCGCTCATGACGAGGACGACCGGCTCAGCGAGGTCGAGTTGGCCCGTATCGTCCGGGGGCTGATCATCGCGGGCCACGAGACCACCGGCAATGTCATCGGCCGTGGCGTCCTCGCCCTCCTGCGGCACCCGGACCAGCTCGCCGCGCTGCGCGAGGATCCGGCGCTCCTGCCCAGCGCCGTCGAGGAGATCCTCCGTACGGAGGTTCCCGGGCATGGAGGTCTGCTGCGCGTGGCCACCGACGCGCTCTCGCTTCCGTCGGGAGGCGCAGTCGGCAGAGGGCAGGGGGTGCTCGCTCCTGTCGTGGCCGCGAACTACGATTCCGAGCACTTCCCGGACCCGGAGACGTTCGATGTCCGGCGTGCCGACAACAAGCACATCGCCTTCGGGCACGGCCCCCATTTCTGCCTGGGCGCCAATCTCGCGCGCGTCGAGTTGCAGGTCGCCATCGGGTCGGTGATCCGCGAGTTCCCCGGCCTCGGGCTCGTCGGCGGCGCGCAGGAACTCACGTGGATCAGCGGAAGCCGGGTCTGCTGCGTTTCGCGCCTTCCCGTCAGCTGGTAGACGCCGTGCCGAACGCGGCCGGGTCTCAGAGGGGTGGCCAGTTGCGCAGGGCCGCGTCGGCCATCTCCTGCAGTTCGTCCCGGCCGACACCGCTCGCGGCCTGTACGGCGATGCCGTAGCCGAAGGTGGTGATGTAGCGGGCCAGCAGCCCCGGATCGGCGTCCGCGGGCAGGTCTCCCTCGTCCACGGCCCGCTGGAACCGCTCCCGGAGGCAGGAGTGGCCGTCGTTGCGCCAGGCGACGAGGAGGTCACGGACCTCCTCCCCGGCGTCGCTGACGGTCAGGGCGCTCTGGACGCCCAGGCAACCGTGGGGGTTGGCCGGGCGGGTGGTGGTGCGCACGGTGCCGGCCAGGATCGCGGTGGCGGTACCCAGGGCTGTCGGCTCCTTCAAGGCTCGGGCCATGTATGCGCTCGGGCCCTCGGTGTAGCGCTCCAGCACCTTGCGGAACAGCTTCTCCTTGTTGCCGAAGGCCGCGTACATGCTGGTGGTGGAGATGCCCATCGCGGTCGTCAGGTTGGCGGTGCTGGCTCCCTCGTAACCGTGCCTCCAGAAGACCAGCATGGCGCGCTCCAGAGCCTCGTCTGTGTCGAATCCTCGCGGTCGGCCGATCGGGCCGGTCTGTTTTCTCTCCACGTCCACTCCCCCACTGTACTGCTTCTGTAGCGATCGCTGCGGAAGTACTACCGTCGGAGTTCTGCAGCGATCGTTGCGGAAGTTGGAGAGGGGGGTTGTGTGGGGGCGCTCACCGTTCAGCGCGGGGGCTTGGTGCGGGCTGGGGGTTCTGTGCGGCTGCGTGGGGGCTGGCCGCGCAGTTCCTCGCGCCCCTTAAAAGCGGGGTCGGTGTTCTGTGCGGCCACGTGGGGGTGCGCCGCGCCGTTCCCCGCGCCCCTTGAAAGCCTGCGCTGGGCTGGAAGTGGGGCGGAGGGATGGGGCCTGGTGTGACTGCAGTTTTACGGATAATCGCTTCGCGTAGGAAAGGTCAGTTGATGTCCGAGAGTTATCTGCGTGCTTTCTACCTGCGCTATATCGCGGCGCTCAACGCCCACGAGTTCGACGGTATGGATGAGTTCATCGATGACCGCACCACCTTGAACGGGGAGCCGGCTACCCGGGACGACCTTCTCGCCGTTCAGAAGCACGACGTGGACGCCGTTCCCGACCTTCACTGGGAACTCAAGGAACTGCTCTTCGACGGTGACCGGCTGGCCGCCCATCTGGTCAACACCGGTACTCCGGTGAAGGAATGGCTGGGCGTTGCCCCCACCGGCGCCTCTTTCGAGATCGTCGAGTACGCCATCTACCAGGTGCGCGACGGGCGATTCGTACACATGACCGCCCTGCACGACGCCGGTGAACTTCTCCGGCAACTGACCGGCTGACCGGCCGATCGCAGAACATTCCACCACTTCACCAACGCCCCACCTGGGCCTTATGAATCGCGAGGATACGCAATGACCGTCACACTGATCACCGGGGCCAACAAGGGCATCGGTTTCGAAACAGCCCGACAGCTCATCGCGTTGGGCCACGTCGTCCATATCGGCGCGCGTGACATTGAGCGGGGCGAGAAGGCCGCCGCAGAAATCGGGGCACGATTCGTGCAGCTCGATGTGACCGACGACGCGTCGGTGAGCCGCGCGCTGGCGACGATCGACTCCGCCGAGGGCCGACTCGATGTCCTGGTGAACAACGCGGGCGTCCTCGGGGACGGGGTCGTCGACGGGCCCACGGCCCTGCGGGCCTTCGACACCAACGCGGTCGGGATCGTGCGCGTCACGGAAGCCGCGCTGCCCCTCCTGCGCAATTCCTCGAACCCGACCGTGGTCAACGTGTCGAGCAGCGCGGGATCGTTCTGGGCGGTGACCAATCCGGACCGGCCGGAATTCGGCCTGCCGTTGGCGCTCTATTCCGCCTCGAAGTCCGCGGCCACGATGCTCACGGTCCAGTACGCCAAGTCCCAGCCGGGCATCAAGTTCAACGCGGTCGAGCCCGGCACGACCGCGACCGACATGACGGCGGCGTTCGGAATCGGAAGGTCGCCGGAGGAGAGTGCCGGCGTCGTCGTACGGCTGGCGACTCTCGGCTCCGACGGCCCGACCGGAACCTTCCAGGACGAGAACGGGGAACTGCCTTGGTGACCGCGTCGCGGCGTAGCCGTTCAGTCCGCGGGACCCTTCGGCATATCCGCATATCCACATATCCGCGCGATGCGTGTGCGGAGAAATCCACAGTGGACCAATAAGGGCGTTTTCGCGGGGCAGGAGTACCGATACGGCCGGAGCGGCCGGCGTTTCGCAGGGAACCTTGCGCCTCCAGCGCCGTCCGCTCCGGTCGTTCTCGCGTACCGGACCGGGCGGGCGCCCCATCGCTCCGCCGACCACCGGCGCCGCCCACGCCGCACATCTTTTACAAGTGACGCACAACCCTTCCGATACCTCGCGTGTCACATCAGGCAGGAGCAACAGACCACAAAGATCCACAAGGGGGAAATATGGGATTCCACCGTTCCGTCCTGTCTGTCTTCGCAATCGGCGCCCTGTCCGTGGGGGCCACGGCCGCCCTGGCGGCGCCCGCCTCCGCCGCACCCAACACCACGCCGCAGAAGGTCTGCGGGAGCGCCTACAAGACCGTGAACTCGGCTCCCGTCGGCTCGCTGGGCACCGTGTATCTGACGTACAACGCCTCGAACGGCAAGAACTGCGTCGCGACCATCCGCAAGAACCCGGGCACGGCCGTGGAGATGTCCACCTGGGCGTACATCCCCGACACCGACGAGGGCGCGGAGGACTACGGCCTGTACACGTCGTACGCGGGACCGGCGTACGTGTACGGCAAGGGCCACTGTGTGGACTGGGGCGGCCACATCAGCAACGTGTACGTGCAGGTGACGGGCTCCAACTGTGCCGCGCTCAAGGAGCACCGGGTCACCTCGGTCCGCTGACCCAGCGCTCCCCCGGCCACCGCGTGCTCCCGTGGGAATCGGCGGGAACCCGCACCGGTCCGGCCCGCCCCGCCACCGCCCCGGCAGACTCACCGAGTTCTGCCGGGGCGGTGGCGGGGCTTTTTGGCGCACGTGGTTCGCTCGTTCGAGGAGGACGAACGTTTCCGCGCTTTTGGGCACTACCTGGCCAGGTCATGATCACCGCGGTTCTCGCGACGGTGAGAGTCCTCGGTCCGCTCAGGAGTTGCCATGATTCTCGTCATCGTCGTCGCCGCAGTGGCCCTGATCGCGGGACTCGCGGCGAACCGGTACCTACGCCCCCGCCTGATGAGCGACGACGACGCCGGCATGGCCGTCAAGGACCTCGTCGGCCCCCTCCTGACGCTGACCGTCCTGCTGCTGGCCTTCGTACTGGTCACCGCCTCGGGATCGCACGGCAAGGCCGAAGTCGCCGCACGGGGCGAGGCCCGCGCGCTGGACCAGCTCACCGAGATCGCCGATTACACGCCGACGGCGGAGCGGGAACGCGTCCAGGCGGACACCGTCTGCTACGCCCGTGCCGTGCGCGTTTACGAATGGCCCGCCATGGCCGACGGCAAAGGGGCCGCCGAGCCCAGCGTGTGGTCGACCGATCTGCGACGCTCGTTTCGTGATCTGGAGGGCAAGCCGGTCTTCGGCATGCTGATCGGCGCCGACAACAAGCGCTCCGACGAACGTGCGGAGCGCCTCACCCAGGCCACTCCCAGCATCCCGAGCGCCATCTTCTGGTTCCTGCTGGCCACCCTCACGCTCACCATCGTGACCCTCGCCGTGTGCGTGCCCCGCAGGAACAACCGCGGTCAGCTCGTCGTCCTCACGGTCATCACCGCGCTCCTCACGACGACGCTGTGCATCATCCGCGACGTCGACCGGCCCTTCGGCGGCATCATCGATGTCGACCCCACCGCCATCACGGAGATCGAACGGCAGTCCACCCGCGACTTCCTCGCCAACCATGAGGCCGCCGATCTGCCCTGTGACAAGAAGGGCGACCGACGCGCCGCGTGACGCACCGCCAAGGGCCCGGGGGGGGCGGACGGCGGGACGGACGGAGCCGTCAGCGGATGGGGCGACGGCTGGAGCGCCGGGACCAGCGCACAGCCGTGAGAGCCAGGGCCGCCACGAGGACCACGATGCCGATCACCAGCAGGTAGCCCAGCCCCTTCGCGGCCACCCCGATGATTCCGAGCACGACGGCGACGAGGACGAGAAACAGGAAGAGAGCCATGGCAGTACCTTCAGACCGAGTAGGGGATCAGCGACGCGCGAGTTGCCTCTCTCCGTTCGCGCCCGTCTGATAGGCCAGGTCGTAGTGCTGGAAGATCGCTTCCTCTTCCTCGGCGGGGAGGATGTCGTCCATGCCCACGGAGGGTGCTTTCTTCACCAGGGCCTTGGCGTAGGCGACCCTCACGTAGTCGGGTCCGAGGACCGCGTCGTCGAGCGGGACGAAAGCCAGTCGCTGCCGAGTGGGCAAGCCGATACGGACCGTCGCCATGGCCGACTCGTCGGTAGCGGTGTTCACATAGATCGATTCGAGCACGCCGATCTTGTGCCCCTTGAGGTCGACGACATCGCGATTGCGCCACTCACGCACATCGGCCGCTTGGATCTTGCTCATGTTGCGCCTCCTGAGCCACTCATCTGCGACGAGTTCCCCCGCTGCCGCCCCTGACACCACAGCCGCACGGCCGGGATACGAGGCCTTCGCGGCCACTGGCGGCGCTGCAACGGTCCCGAAGGGCGCGCGGCGCTTACACGGAGAGTGACGGGGCTGGCACGGGCGCCGGCGACGCTCCTACTGCCGCGTCGAAGTAGACCCATCCGTCCACTACGGCACCGTTGGCGCGGGTGGGTGCCGCCGGGCGGCAGGGTGGATGCCGGGGAGACGCCACGGGAAGCCGCTCGTCGGGAACTGTTCGAGGAGACCGGCGTACAGGCGGAACCGCAGGCCGTGCCCGCGGCCGCCGAGGTCCGGTCGTATCGTCCCGACTGGCCGGCCACCGTGGGCATCTCCTACGTGGCGGTCGTCGACCGGCGGACGCCGTTGTCGGCCGAAGGGGATCAGCCGGCCGGCCGGCACCGGCTAGACGAGCCGTGGCAGGGGTGGTTCGCCGACGATCGTCCGCGCATGCAGCAGTGTGCCCTCCGGCTGAGCGCTCTCCGGCCGGGTCCCTGACGACCGGAGAGCGCGTGACAGCGCGTGCCCGGTTCTCTCCCCCTGGCCCGCCCCGCCGCTCCACGGCGCAGCACGCAATAGTCCACACACGGCACGTCATTGTCCACATGCGTCGCTCTAGTCTCACAGCGAGCCGACCGCGCGGCCCCGGCACAGCACCCGCACTGGCACGTCACTTCTCCAAAACCCCACGGACGGAGATCCACATGCGCAGGACGAGCGCACGGTTCACCCTGACCGGAGCCGCGGCCGCGAGTGCCGTCGCACTGGCTGTCATCGGAGCCAATACGGCGAGCAGTTCCACCGCATCCCAGCTGGAGCCGGCGGTCGCCGCTGCCGCCGCGCCCATCGGCTTCGGAGCCGGCACCACCGGTGGTGCCGGCGGCAGCACGGTGACCGTCACCACCGCCTCCGCCTTCAAGACTGCTGTGCAGAGCAGCGCGACCCAGATCGTCCGCGTCAACGGCACCATCGCGCTGACGGAGATGACGAAGGTCGCATCGAACAAGACCGTCGTCGGTGTCGGCACGGCAGGGAAGATCACCGGCAGCGGGCTGAACATCGCGAGCGTGAGCAACGTGATCATCCAGAACCTCACGTTCACCGGGTCCAACGACGACGCCATCAACGTCCAGTACTCGACGAAGGTCCACATCGACCACAACGACATCTCCGGCGCGTACGACGGGGCCGTCGACATCAAGCGCTCCTCGACGAACATCTCGGTGTCCTGGAACCGCACCCACAACCAGGACAAGAACATGCTGCTCGGTCACTCGGACGACAACTCCAGTGAGGACACCGGCAAGCTGAAGGTGACGTACGACCACAACTGGTTCGACGGCACCAATCAGCGCAACCCGCGCGTCCGGTTCGGCAACCCGGTCCACGTGCTGAACAACTACTTCAGCAACGTCGGCTCGTACGGCGTGGCGTCCACCGAGAACGCGGGCGTCCTCGTGGAGGGCAACTACTTCGAGAACACCGACGACCCCTACCACCTCGGTGAGGGTTCCTCCGACGCGGGCTCGCTCGTGGCCAAGAACAACTACTTCGTGAACTCGGGCTCCGGCCAGACCGGCGGCTCCGTGGCCTCGATCCCGTACAGCTACACCGCCCAGTCGGCCTCCGGCGTCAAGGCGACCGTGACCGCCGGTGCGGGTGTCGGCAAGATCTGATCCCGGCTTCCGCACCGCATCACGACCTCCGCACAGCACCACACGGCGCGGGGCAGGACCGGTGACCGACGCGTCACCGCTCTTGCCCCGCGCTGCCGCCTCCCCTACGTTGCCCAGGGCCCAGCGGGCCTACAGGGCTTCTGACGGAGGCCGAGCGAGGGGGCGCCGATGGACCCGGGGCCGTACACCGGGCCGTACGCCGTGGGCGGTACGTCGCCCGGGGCGAACCGGCCGCTGACCGTCGGGCTGCTCACCGCCAACATCCATCTGGGGGTGGGGGCGACGCTCTGGTCCGGGGCCCGCGCCGCCGCCGAACGCAACGACGTCAATCTGATCTGCTTCCCGGGCGGGAACCTGCGTCACGGTGACGTGGCCCGCAGCGAGTTGTACGAACTGGTCGGCCCGGCCCGGCTCGACGGCGTCGTCTGCTGGAGTTCGACCCTGGGGCTGCCCTCGGCCGGACCCCGGGCCCGCCGTCTGCTGCGCCGGCTCGCCCATCTGCCGCTGATCAGCCTCAATCAGCCGCTCAGCGACCAGACCGACGTGCTGTCGATCGACTCCCACGCGGGCATGCGCAAACTGGTCGGACATCTCGTCCAGCACGGCCGCAGACGGCCCGCCTGCATCCACGGGCCGCTCGCCAACCCGGTCTCCGAGGAGCGTTACCGCGCGTGTGTCGACGCGCTGCGCCACCACGGCATCCGCAACGAACACGTGGGCGCGGCCGTCGACTTCGCCGCGTCGGCCGGCGCGTCGGCGATGCAGGTACTGCTGGAGGCCCGCGGACTGACACCCGGCGTCGACTTCGACGTGGTGCTCGCGTGCAGCGACGTCCTCGCCGCCGGGGCACTGCGCCATCTCACCGAACGCGGCATCCGGGTGCCGGAGGACGTGGCCGTGGTCGGCTTCAACGACTCCCCCGAGGCCCGTCTCGGCGACCCGCCGCTGACCTCCGTGGCCCTGCCCTTCGAGGAGTTGGGCGCGCTCGCCGTGGACACCCTCGTCGCCCGGCTGCGCGGCACCCGACCGCCCGATCGCACCACCATCCCGGCCACGCTGGTGCCGCGCCGCTCCTGCGGCTGCCCCTACCCGACGTCGTACCAGCCCCCGCTCGTCGCCCCGGCGCCGGCCGCCGCGCGGCACCCGGCGGGCTGGGACGCGGTGGACGGCGTACTGCCGTCCGGTGGTGTCCGCCTGGCCGCGGCCTTCCGTGCCGAACTCGCCCGCGCCGACAGCGATCCGTACCCGCAGGTGAGCACCGGTGGCGGCGGCCAGGACACGGTGAACGGTGGTGCCCGGCCCGGGAGTTTCCTCTCCCTGGTCGAGCGGCTGTTGCACAGCAACGCCGGAACGCAGGCCGACGTCGACCGCTGGCACCAGGCGTTGGAGAGCGCCCGCCGTGGTGTCGTCGACACGCTGCCGGACCCGCTGCGCCGGGCCGGTGAGGTCCTGTTCGGCCAGGCCAGGCTCGTCGTGGCGGAACGGTCGCGTGCCCTCCTTGAGTACGAGCGCTGGTCGGGAACCCAACGCGCGCGCAGACTGCGGGAGTTCGGGACCGCGCTCACCACGGTCGTGGACCTGGAGGGGCTCTCCGACGTACTGGAACGCCATCTGGGCCAGTCGGGCGTCCCGCACTGCCGGATCGTCCTGTACGACCGCGACGCCGACGCCTCCGGTCCGGCGGCGCTGGGCATGGCGCGGCCTCTTCTCGCCCGTGCGGAGGCGGCCCGGGAGGCAGGCCGGGAATCCGGTCCCACCGGCCCGCTCGGCAGCCCCGCCTTCTCCCCCGCCCTGCTGCTTCCCGACTCCCTGCTGCCCGGCGAGGACCGCTTCACGCTGGTGCTCGAACCGCTGCACATCGGCGAGGAGCATCTGGGCGTGGCCGTGTTCGAAGCCACCTCCGCGCGAGCGGCGTACCACGACGGGGCCGACGGAGCCCTGTACCGGGAACTGGGCGATCAGATCAGTGCCGCGCTGAAGGGCATCGGGCTCTTCGACGAGGTGCGGCGCGCACGGGACGCCGCGGAGCAGGCGAGCAGGTTCCAGACGCGGCTGCTGACGCATGTCGGCGACGAGTTGCGTACTCCGGTGGAGGCCATGCTGCACCGGTCCGGTGACCCCGCGGCGGCCCTCCTGGAGGTCCGGCGGGACGCCGCGCGCGTGCTGCACCTCATGGAGAACCTCCTGGACCTGGCGCGCTCGGAGGCCGGTGACCTCCTGCTGACCCGGCGGCTCATGGATCCGCTGCCCGTCCTCGCGCGGGCGTGCGCGGCGGCGGCCTCCGCGCTGCCCGCGGGCCCCGGGTGGCGGCTCGACCTGCCCGAGCGGCTGCCCTCGGTGTGGGTGGACGAGACGCGGTTCCAGCAGATCCTGCACAACGTGCTGATCTCTGCGGCGGCCCGCGCGAAGGACGCACCGCCCCGGGTGGCGGCGGCCCTCGGCCCGGCGGGCGTGCGGATCACGGTCGACGTCCCGGACGCCCGTACGCCGATCGCGCAGCCCGGCCAGCTCCTGGACGTGGGGGTGACCACGGCCCGGCGGCTGGCCATGATGCACGGCGGGGCGCTGACCGTCTCCGACGCGACGGACCGGGCCCAGTACGTACTGGAACTGGCCCTGCCCTCTCCTGACGGGCAGGCGCATCTGGCCGCCGCGGGCGACGCCCCGCTGCTGGTCGTCACTCCCGGCGAACTCGGCGCGGACATCAGCGCGCACGCCGCCCGCCACGGTCTGGAGGTGTTCCGGCCCGACACCGCGCACGACCCCATGCCGTCGGTGGCGCGGCGCACGCCCGGCGCCGTCGTGTGGGACGCGCAGCCGGACCGGCCCCAGGAGTGGCGGGCGGTGCAGCGGCTGCACGACCATCCGGCGCTGCGGCACACGCCGTTCGTGCTGTTCGGCGCCGACGGGACCGATCTGCCGCAGGCCCTGCGTGCGCTGCGGCCCAACGGTTTCGCCGAGCCGGTGATCGTCGCGGGCGGCTCGCAGGAGTCCCGGGAGGCGCTGCGGCGGCTGGCGGAGTCGGCGCTGCCGGACCATCCGGCGCGGGTCTCCACCGACGCGACGACGCTGCTGGCGCTGGTCGCGGAGGAGACGCCACGGCTGGTGGTGCTGGAGCGAGCGCTGCCCGATCTGCAGGCGCTGGACGTGGTGGACCGGCTGCACGACGGCTCTGGCCGGGCCCTGTGTCCTGTCGTGATCGCCGACCACGAGGGCATGACGGCGGCGGACGCCCGGCGCGGCCGTCAGCACCCGGCGCTGCTGATGCTGGACATGGACGTGTTCGCGCCGCAGGAGGCCGCCGCGCTCGTCCGCGAACTGGCCGCCCACGGCTCCCGGTTGCCGCCGCGCACCAGGGACGTCCTCGACGAGGCCCTGGTGTTCCTCTACGAGCACTGGCGTCGGCCGATCTCCCGCTGGCAGGTCGCGCAGGCCGCCGGTGTCAGCCCCGACCACCTCGGCAAGCTCTTCCAGCAGCGGTACGGCCTGACGGTGTGGGAGTACCTGACGCGCCTGCGGATCCGGCGGGCGGCGGAGCGTCTGCGGTCGAGCAACGACAGCGTGCAGAGCGTCGCCCGGGCCGTGGGTTTCCGCGATCGCGCGTATTTCAGCCGGGTGTTCCGCAGGGTCACGGGGGCGGCCCCGCACCACTACCGGGAAAAGACCGCCTCCGGAGAGGGAGTACGGGACGTGTCCGCCGGCCCGGCCCACCGCTGAAGCGGCGTTCACCCCCCACTCGGCCCACGCCCGACCGGCGCTGAAACGGCACTGAAACGCCGTCGAATCCGCAGCGGATATTGCGGAAGCAAGCGCTCACAGTCCGTCAAGTCTCATTAAAGAATGAGGCTTGCTTGTTTATGGGGCGGCGGACGTTTCCAGTCCGTCGGGACAGTTGTCGACTTCTCGCCGACCTCGGGGTACGCGCCCTGAACACCTGCCGAAACCGGGCGATCTTTGCATCTCAGAACGCCCTCACTTCCCGAAAAACCGGTCGCATGGGTATGTTTCCGGGCGTTCGGCTCCACCCGCCCGGAGACCGTTGACAGGCTCTGGTCCGCTGATCAATTATCGCCGTGCGTCCAGGTGTTCCCAATCGGTACACCAGTCGGACGACGTCTCCGCACCCGTGGGGCGCCGTGAGCAAGAAAGCTGGTGGGCAGAATGCCGTACGACGAAGGCATGAACTCGCCGTCGTTATCGGCTGGCAACGTTGTCGCACTGAATTGCCGATTCGCCGGACCTCACGGAGTCCCCCCATTGTTGTCGTGCTCCGCGCGCCCCGCCGTCGTACCGCCCCCCACCCCCATGAGACACCGATCCGCCGCCCGCCCCGACTCCGCAGCTCCGCCCGGCAACCGGACGTAGAGCAGCCTCGGCGGCCCGCCGCACGGGCGGCCGTACCGCCAGCGTGACTCTCGGAACCAGTAACCCTGACGACGGGAAGACCCAGCCTTGTCCGTGCATGACACCCCCCAGGCTCCGTACGCCCCCCAGGTTCCGTCTCCCCGACAGCACCCCGCCGACTCCCCACGGCGTGAGCCCTCGGCCCCCACCACCCTCGCTCCGGCCTCCTTCGCCCAGCAGCGGCTGTGGTTCCTCGCCCAGCTCCCGGGCGGGAACGAGGCGTACAACGAACCCGTCACCTTCACCCTCCGGGGCCCTCTCGACACGGCCGTCCTGCGCCGCGCGCTCGACGCGCTCGTGGTCCGGCAGCAGGCACTGCGCACCAGGCTCGTGGCCGTCGACGGCGAGGTGTACCAGCACATCGATCCGCCGGAGACCGGATTCGCCCTCGCGGCGGACGATCTCACCGGGCTGCCCGACTCCGCGGCGCGCCTCGACGAACTGCGTCTCCAGGAAGCCTCGGCCCCGTTCGACCTGGCACGCGGTCCCCTCTGCCGAGGCCGTCTCCTCACGCTGGCGGAGGACCACCACGTCCTGCTGCTGACGGTCCATCACAGTGTCTTCGACGGCCGTTCCATGACCGTGATGATGAGTGAACTGGGCACCCTGTACGCGTCCTTGCTGGACGGACGGCCTTCGCCGCTGGCGCCGCTCCCGCTGCAGTACACCGACCATGCCCGCGCCCAGCGGGAACTGGTCCTCGCGGGCGGGCTCGCCGAGCACGCCGACTTCTGGCAGCGGCAACTGGCCGACGCCCCGCCGCTGTCCGGGCCGCCCACCGACCGACCGCGTCCCGCCCAGCAGGATCTGCGGGGCGGCCGGGTGGAGTTCGCCCTCGACGCCGAACTCACCTCTGCCCTGTGGGCCTTGGCACGAGAGCGCGGACGTACGCTGTTCGGCTCCGTCCTGACCGGCTGGTCGCTGCTGATGTCCCGGCTCAGCGGCCGTACCGACGTGGTCGTGGGCACCCCCACGGCGGGGCGGCGGCACAACGAGGACCTGTCGGACGTCATGGGCTTCTTCGTGAACACGCTGCCCCTGCGCGCCGACTTCTCCCGTACGGCGACGGCCGGCGACGCCCTCGCGCACGTGGGAGGTGTTCTGCGTGACGCGCTCGGCCACCAGAACCTGCCCTTCGAGCACATCGTGGAGCTCGTCAACCCGGTCCGCAGCGCCGCCCACACACCGCTGTTCCAGACGATGGTCGCCTGGGTCCCCGAGCGGGACGGACTGCTCGAACTGTCGGGCCTGGACGTCACTCCGCTCGACATCCCGGACGCTCCCGCGAAGTTCGAGCTGGCGCTGTCGCTGACCGAGTCGCAGGGCCGTGTCGTCGGCCATCTGGACTACGCGTCGGCGCTGTTCGACGAGGACACCGCGCGGCGGTACGTACGTCAGCTGGAGCATCTGCTCACCGACATGGTGGCCCGGCCCGAGGCGCCCGTCGGCACGCTCAAGCTGATGGACGAGCGGGAACGGCGGCTGCTGCTCACGGAGTTCGCGAACGGCCGACCGCTCACGGCCGAGCCCTCGTCCGGCACGGCGAGCGGAACGGAGTCCCGCACGGCGGCTCGTCCCGGCTCCCGCGCGGTCGGCCTGGTGGAGCGGTTCGACGAGCAGGTCGCGGCCCGCCCCACGCAGACCGCGCTCGTGTGCGGCGACGAACGGCTCGACTACGCCACGCTCGCCGGGCGGGCCGGTCGGCTGGCCCGTGCCCTCGCCGACCAGGGTGTGGGCCCCGGCGACATCGTCGGGCTGCACACCGGACGCTCCGTCGAGCTGGTCGTCGGCGTCCTGGGCATCCTGAAGTCAGGTGCCGCCCATCTGCCGCTCGATCCGGCCCAGCCGCCCGCCCGGCTCGCCGCGATGGTCGAGGACGCGGCCCCCGTCCTGGTGCTGAGCGACCTTCCCGGCGCGCGGCGGCCGACCGCGTGGCGCTATCTGCCGACGGTCGAGGCGTCGGCGGACAGCGATGTCCCGCCCGCGCCGGTCCCGGACGACGAGCAGGTGGCGTACGTCCTCTACACGTCCGGTTCGACCGGCCGCCCCAAGGGCGTGGCCGTCACCCGGCGCAGCGTCCTGAACCTGTTCGACAACTGGGCGGCCCGTATGGGTACGACACCGGGAGAGGCCACCTCCGCCTGGTCGAGCATCGGCTTCGACGCCTCGGTCCACGAGTTGCTGCTGCCGCTGACGACGGGCGCCGAACTGCACCTCGTACCGGAGGAGTTGCGTGGTGACCCCGAGGAACTGATGGAGTGGATGCGGCAGCACCGCATCGTGCAGGCGTTCCTGCCGCCCTCCTACATCCGGTGGATCGACGAGGAGCCCGGCGAACGGCTCGACGGGCTCGCGCTGCGCCACTTGCTCACCGGCGTGGAGTCCCTGCCGGAGTCCGCGCTGTACCGCATGCGGGAGCATCTCGCGGGCCTCAAGGTGTGCTTCGGCTACGGGCCGACCGAGACCACGCTGTACAGCACGGCGTACTACGACCCGCAGCCCCTCGACCGGCAGTGCCCCATCGGACGGCCCCTCGCGGGAACGCGGATGTACCTCCTCGACGAGCACATGGAGCCGGTCCCGGTCGGTGTCGCCGGGGAGGTGCACCTCGGCGGCGCGAGTCTCGCGGCCGGCTATCTGCACCGCCCCGACCTCACCGACGAGCGTTTCCTGCCGGACCCGTTCCTCCCCGGCGAGCGCGTCTACCGTACGGGGGACCTCGCCAGGTATCTGCCCGACGGCAACGCCGTCTACGTGGGGCGCGTCGACGACCAGGTGAAACTGCGCGGCTTCCGTATCGAACCGGCCGAGATCGAGGCCGCGCTGCTCGCCCTGCCGGAGGTGCGCGAGGCGGCCGTGGTGGTCGACCGGGACACCGGTGCCGAACCCCGGCTGGTGGCGGCGGTGGCTGTCGGCACACTGCCCGCCCGGCCTTCGCATGAGTGGCGCGCGGCCCTGGCGGACCGGCTGCCCGACTACATGATCCCCGCGGTGGTCGTCGAACTGCCCGTCCTGCCGCTGAGCCGCAACGGGAAACTGGACCGCGCGGCCCTGCTGCGTGAGGCGGCGGGATCGGGCACCGGCCAGGTCAACACCCAAAGCCCCCGCGATCAGATCGAACTGACGCTCCTTCATATATGGCGGGGCATTCTTCTCGGCCCGGACTTCGGCATACGCGACAGTTTCTTCGACATCGGAGGCACGAGTCTGTCGGCCATCAAGATGGCCCACGGCATCCGCGAGACGCTCGGCACCACGATTCCCGTCCGCGACCTCATGCTCCATCCGACGATCGAAGGCCTGGGCGGCCTCATCCGCCGGGGCCGTTCGGGGACACCGCCGAGCAACCTCATCGAGTTCCGGAAGGGCGGCACCGGCGGCAACGTCGTGTGCGTCCACCCCGCAGGCGGCACCGCATTCTGCTACCTCCCCCTGGCCAGGACACTGCCCACGGAGATCGGCCTGTACGGGATCCAGTCCCCCGGAGTGAACCCCGGCGAGGCCCTCCTCCCCGACGTCGAGGCCATGGCGGAGGCCTATCTGCGACTCGTCCAACCCTTCGACGACGGCCCTCTCGTCCTCACCGGGCTCTCCTACGGCGGCGTGATCGCGCACGAGATGGGCCGGCGGCTGGCGGACGCCGGCCGCACCGACGTGAGCGTGGTGCTGCTGGACACCCAGGCCACCGAGGACCCCGAGGTACGCGCCACGGTGGCCGCGCCCGTGGACCTGGCCGAGTTCCGGGACAAGCTCGTGAAGTTCAACGGCATGTATCCGGGGATCGACGACGAGCAGATCGACCGGTACTACCGGATCTACAACCACAATCGTGAGACGGCCCGCGACCACCTGCCGGCGCCGTCGGCGGCCCGTCTCGTCCTGATGCAGGCCGTCGGCGGCACGACCACCGGCCCGGCGCCCCAGCCCGAGGTACGCGACTTCTGGCGGCGTCGCGCGGAGAACGGCTTCCGCGTCGAACCCCTGGACTGCAGCCACTGGGAGGTGCTGGAGAGCGGTACCTCGCCGCAGGTGGCGGCCGTGCTCGGCGCCGAACTGGCCGCGCTCTCCGTCGCGCCCGCCGCCGCGTCCGCCGCCGGGCCCGCCGTCATCGAGGAGGCGTGATGTCCGGTTCCGCCGCGTCCGGTCCGCTGCTGGCCGACGCCGTACTCGATCAGGCCCGTCTGACCCCCGACGCCCTCGCCGTGGCCGACGGGGACCACCGCCTCGACTACGCGGGCCTCGACCATGCCTCCCTGCGGGTGGCGCGCGGCCTGCGCGCCCGTGGAGTCCGTGCGGGGCAGGCCGTCGCGGTCCGCCTGCCGCGGTCCTGGCAGCTGGTGTGCGTGATGCTCGGCATCCGCCGCGCCGGAGCCACCGTGGTCCCGCTCGACGCGCAGAGCCCCGCCGAACGCCGTCGGCACATCCTCGACGACTCGGCCGCCGTGGCCCTGGTGCACGACGGCACGGGCGGGACGACGAACGGGGCGCTCGGGGAAGGCCCCGGTGTCCTGCTGGCCGTCGACGACCTCCTCGGCGATCTCCCCGGAGCGGAGACGGGGCCCTTCGACGAGGTCACCCCTGCCACGGACGCGGCCACCTCGTTCCTCTTCTACACCTCGGGCACCACGGGCCGCCCCAAGGGAGTCGAGGTCAAGGACGCCGGAATCATGCGTCTGGCCGACCCCGGCTTCCTCTCCCCCACCGCGGGCGCACGGTACGCGAGCATCTCCAACCCGGCCTTCGACGCCCTGAGTTACGAGGTCTGGGTGCCGCTGCTGACCGGCGGGACCTGTGTCGTTCTGAGCGACGAACAGGTCCAGAACCCGCGTCTGCTCGCCGAGACCCTGCGGCACGAGCGGATCGACGCCCTCTTCGTCACCGCGGCCCTGTTCAACGCCGTCACCGACAGCGCACCGCACTGCTTCGACTCCGTCAACCAGGTCCTGATCGGCGGCGAACAGCTCAACGCCACCCGCGTGAAGCGCTGGTACCGGGACAACCCCGGCACCAGGACCTGCCTGGTCAACGCCTACGGGCCCACCGAGTCCTCGACGTTCGCCCTGCACCACCCGGTGCCCCGTGACTTCGACGGCGACACCGTTCCCGTGGGCCGACCCGTGCCCGCCACGGAAGCACTGCTGGTCGCCGACGGCTCACGGGCGGCCGGGACCGACGAGATCGGTGAACTGTGGCTGTCCGGGGCCGGGTTGGCGACCGGCTACCGCAACCTGCCCGAGGAGACGGCCCACCGCTTCGCCCCGCTGCCGTGGCACGACGCGGGCCGCGCCGTCTGGTACCGCACCGGCGACCTCGCGCGCCGTGACGCCACGGGGCTGCTCACCTTCGTCGGGCGGGCGGACCGCCAGGTGAAGGTACGCGGCTTCCGCATCGAGCCCGGAGAGATCGAGCAGCAGCTCGGCGCACACCCCGCCGTCCGGCAGGCCCGGGTCTGCACCCGGCACGACGTGGACGGCGCCCATGAACTGCTGGCCTACCTCGTACTGGGTGCCGAGCTGACGTACGAGGACTACGAACGCCATCTGGCGGCCACCCTGCCTCCGTACATGCGCCCGCACCGCACCCATCTCGTGGACGCCCTGCCGCGCAACGCCAACGGCAAGGTCGACGACGCCGCACTGCTGGGCTCCACCACGCCGGCGTGGCGTCGTACCTCCGGCGCGGCCGTCGAGGTGACGGACGCGCAGCGCGAGGTGCTGGAGATGGCCGGGAGCGTGCTGGGGGTACCGGGGCTTCGGCCGGACGACGGCTGGATCGCCAACGGCGGTGACTCGCTCAAGGCCTTGCGTCTGCGGTTCCGGATCCGGCGCCGCTGGAACGTCGAGGTGCCGCAGTCGGTCGTCCTGCGGGAGGACTTCGCCGCGCTGACCGAGGCCATCACCTCCGGAGCCGCCTCCGGGACTCCTGGCTCCTCCGGCCTTTCCGCGACAGGGCAGTCCGCTCCGCCGTACCCGGCGGTGCCGGAGCCGGGCGGACGCCGTTCCGCGCCGGCCACCTCCGAGCAGCAGCGCCTGTGGCTCCTCGACCGGAGCGACCCGCACAGCCGCGCCTACGACGTTCCGCTCGCCTTCCACCTGCAGGGCACCGTCGACGAGGACGCCCTGCGCACCGCACTCACCCGTCTCGTCGCCGAACACCCCGCCCTGCGTACGGCTTTCCGGGCCACCCCGGAAGGGCTGCTCCAGGAGATCGGCGGCCCGTTCGACCCCTGGGAGCCGGCCGACGTCCTCGACGGTGAGGGCTGGGAGCCGGCGGCACGGCGGTTCTTCGCCACACCCTTCGATCTCGCCGAGGCACGGATGCTGCGGGCGGGCCTGCTGCGCACACTCGACGGCCCGGTCCTCCTGCTCCACCTGCACCACATCGCCGTCGACGGCTGGTCCCTCAACGTCCTCTTCCGTGACCTCACCGCCTTCACCGCCCAAGCGGCCGGCCTCGAAGCAGCCGGACTCGTAGACGCCGGACTCGAAGCAGCCGGTCTCGAAGCAGAGGAGGAGGGGTCCCGGCACACGCCCCTCGATTTCGCGCTGTGGCAGGCGCGTTGGCACCTGGAGCCCTCCTACGACGAGCAGCGGTCGGGCCTGCGCCGCCACTACGCGGCCCTGGAACCTGCCCCGCCCCCGCCCGCCGTCACGACCACCGCCGACTCCGGTGCCCGGCTGTTCACCGCGTCCCTCGACCTCGTCCAGCGCTCCCGGCTCGACCGGCTCGGGGCGGAACTCGGGCTCACCCGTTTCCAGCTTCTGCTGGCCGCCTTCTCCTGGAGCCTGTACGGCGTGACGGGCCAGGCCCGTCCACTGGTGGCGAGCCCTGTCTCGGGCCGGCCGGTCGGCGAATTCGCCTCCACCGTCGGCATGTTCGCGAACACCGTGCTGCTGCCGCTGAAGCTCCAGCCGGGCGACGGCTTGCGCCGACAGCTCGGCCGGCAGGCCACCGAGGTCCAGCGGATCCTGGACCGGCAGGACGTGACGCTCGCCGACGTACTGACCGACCACGACTTCGGCGGCGGCCCGCTCTTCGACTTCATGTTCGTCCTGGAGAACACCGACTTCGGCGCGCTGTCGCTGCCGGACTGCCGGGTACGCCCCGCCTGGCCGCAGCCCGTCGACACCAAGTGCACGCTCACGCTGTCCGTCGTCGACCAGGACTTCGGGTTCGACTGCCTGTGGGAGTACGCGGCCGGGCGCTTCGACGCCGAGGTGGTGGCGTCCGCCCATCGACTGTTCGTACGGGCGATCGACCTGCTCACCGCCGCGGACGAGGACGAGGACTGGAGCCAGGGTCAGGGCGAGCCCACATTGGCGGCCCTCGTCGCGCCCTACCGGCGTACGCTCCCCGATCCCGGCCAAGGGGCCCGGAGCACACCCGCCTTCACGACCGTGGCGGAGGGCTTCGCCGCACAGGTACGACGGACTCCGCACGCACCGGCCCTGACCACGGGCGACCGCACGCTCACGTACGCGCAACTGGACGCGCACGCACGGGCGTTGGCAGCCGAGTTGGCGGCCCTGCTTCCGCTGCCGTCCGATCCCGGGGCGCCCGCCCGGGTCGCGCTGCACCTCACGCCGTCGGCCGAGCACATCGTGGCGCTCCTCGCCGCCGCGCAGCTCAACCTGACCGTCGTACCGCTCGATCCCGCCTACCCGCCTTCGCTGCTGCGCCGGGTCCTGGTGGACGCGGCCCCCTTGTGCGTCCTGACCGCGGTCGGCGCGGAGGAGGACGTGGCCGGGATCGCGCCGGCGGAGCTGCCACGGCACCCGATCGACCTGGCCGCCGCCGTGCCGTCCGCGCCGCGACCGGTTCCCCACGCGGGCCTCAGACCGCTCTACACGCTGTTCACCTCCGGCTCGACCGGCACGCCCAAGGGTGTCGACGTACCGGACCTGACCCTGTGCAACCTGCTGCACTGGCAGACCGAGGCGGGCGGCCTCGGTGAGGCCGCGGTCACCCAGCAGTTCTCGATGCTGTCCTTCGACGTCTCCTTCCAGGAGATCTTCACCACGCTGTGCTCGGGCGGACGCCTGCACCTCGTGCGCCCCGCGTGGCGGCAGGATCTGCCCGCCCTGCTCGACCAGTTGGAACAGGCCGGTGTCGAGCGGCTGTTCCTGCCCTTCGTGGCGCTGCAGCTGCTGGCCGAACACGCCGTGCACCTGGGGCAGTTCCCGTCGCGACTGCGTGAGGTGGTCACCGCCGGCGAGCAGTTGACGTGCACCGATGCCATCCGCCGCTGGTTCGCCGGCCTGACGGACGCCCGGTTGTTCAACCACTACGGGCCCACGGAGACCCATGTCGTCAGCGGTCTGTGCCTCGACGGCGACCCGATGCTGTGGCCCGCCCGCCCGGCCGTCGGTCGCCCGGTGGCCAACGCGGTCCTTCGTGTGGCCGACGACAGCGGCGAGCCGCTCCCGCCCGGGGCTGTCGGCCAGCTGCTGATCGGAGGCCCGATGGCCTCGCCCTGCTATCTCGGCGACGCCGAGCTCAACCGCTCCAGGTTCACCGAACTGCCCGGCAGGGGAACGTTCTACCGCAGCGGCGACCTGGCGCATTTCGACACCGACGGGCTGCTGCACTTCGACGGCAGGGACGACGACCAGATCAAGATCAGCGGTCATCGGCTGGAGCTGGGGCAGCTGGAAGCGGCGCTGCTGGGGCACCCGTCGGTCATCGGCGCCCTGGTGTCCCGCGACGGCGATTCCCTCGTGGCGCTGCTGCAGTGCCGCGGCGACGACCCGGATCTGGAGCAGCTGAACGCGCATCTCGCCGGGGAGTTGCCGCCCTTCGCCCGCATCCGCACGTTCCGCAGGGTGGAGGCGTTGCCGCGTACGCCGAGCGGCAAGCTCGACCGCCGCGCGGTCGCCACCCAGGGCCGTGAACTGGGGAGTGGGCTGCCGTCCGAGCCGACCGAGTCGACCGACTCGCCCGAATCGCCTCAGTCCCTGGGCCCGGGGGCCTTGGAATCCGCCGTGTCCACGCGGGAAACCCGCCTCTGCGAGCTGTTCGCCACGGTGACGGGCAAGAGGATACTTCCGGACCAGCGGTTCTTCGACGCGGGCGCGGGCAGCCTCGACCTGATGCGTTTCCAGCTGCGGTGCGGTGTCGACCTGGGCCTGTCCTTCACGGTCGCGGACCTCTTCGAGCACGTCACCGTACGCAGCCTGAGCCGGTTCCTCGACACGTCGGACCCGGCTTCGTCCGGGGCCGGCACTGGGGCCACGGCTAGGGCTGCGGCTGCGGCTGCGGCGCGTGAACCGGTCGAACGGAACAGCGGCGCGCACGCCGAGCCGATCGCCGTCATCGGGATGGCCGTACGGCTGCCCGGCGCCCCCGACCTGGCGTCGTTCTGGCGGATGGTCGAGTCGGGGGAACGCGGCATCGAGCACTTCCCGGCCGCCGAGGGGCGTGTGGGCGCCCGCAGCCAGCTGGACGGGCTGCTGGCCTTCGACCCCCAGCACTTCGGCATCAGCCCCCAGGAAGCACGGCTGATGGACCCGCAGCAGCGGCACCTGCTGATGAGTTGCGTCGAAGCGCTCGCCCACGCGGGCATCGCCGACCCTGCCGAGAGCCGCGTCGGCCTGATAGCGGGCTGCGGCGAGAACACGTACTTCCAGTCCATGCTGCGCGAGGCCGACCCCGCCGCCCTCCCGGACGGCTTCCGCCTGGCCCTCCACCACGACAAGGACTTCCTCGCCACCAAGGCCGCGTACCACCTGAACCTGACGGGCCCCGCCTTCACCGTCCAGGCGGCCTGTGCCAGCTCCCTCGTGGGGGTGCACATCGCGGCCGGACTGCTGCGGCAGGGCGAGGCCGACGTCATGCTGGCCGGCGGAGTACTGGTCGACACGCTGCTGACGGACGGGTACACCTACCGGCCGCAGCACATCTTCTCGCCCGACGGCCACTGCCGGCCGTTCAGCGACGACGCCGCGGGCACCGTCGGCGCGAGTGGCGTCGGTGTCGTGGTCCTCAAACCGCTGAGCCTCGCCGAGCGCGACGGCGACACCGTGTACGCGGTCGTCACCGGGTCCGCCCTCAACAACGACGGCGCGTCGAAGCTCGGCTACAGCGCGCCCTCCGTCTCCGGGCAGCGGGAGGTCATCCGCACCGCGCTGCGCCGCAGCGGCCGGCCTGCCACCGACCTCGGTTACGTGGAGGCGCACGGCACCGGGACCCGGCTGGGCGACCCCGTGGAGGTCGGCGCGCTGCGGCAGGCTCTCGACCTGCCCGACTCCGCCTCGTGCGCCCTGTCGTCCGTGAAGAGCCAGATCGGTCACCTGGGCGCCGCCGCGGGCGTCGTCGGCCTGGTGCGCGCGGCGCTCGCCGTCCACCACGGGGTGATCCCGCCCAACGTCGACTTCCGGCGCCTCAACCCGGAGATCGGCGCCGAACCGGGCCCCTTCCACATTCCGACGAGCGCGCAGCCCTGGCCGACGGGGCGTCCGCGCGTGGCGGCCGTCAGCAGTTTCGGCATCGGCGGCACCAACGCCCATCTGATCCTGGAACAGCATTCGCCCCCCGTACCGGCATCCGCGCGGACGCCGAAGGGCACCGGCCGGGGCGCCCCCACCGAGCGCCTGGTGCTGTCCGGCAGCAGCGAGCAGTCCCTGCGTACGGATGCCCGGCGCATCGCCGACCATCTGGCCGCGGCCCCGCAGACGTACGACCAGGTCCTGCGCCATCTGCGGAACGGTCGCCCGACGCGGACGCACCGGGTCGCGGCCGACTGCCCGGACGCGGCGACAGCCGTGGCGTGGCTGCGGACGGTCGCGGACGGCTCGGAGCGCGTGGACGGCTCGGGGCGTGCTGCGGGCGCGGTCGTGGAACTGGAGCAGGGGTCGGCCGAGTCGGCCTTCGCGAGCGGCGGCCCGCGGTCGGGCGCTCACTCCGCTCCGCCGCCCTGGGACTTCCCGCCCCCCGCCTTCGCCCTCACCGACCACGACTTCCCGCGCGCCGCCCGGCAACCCGGGCAGCCCGTCACGGCGGCCGACCCCGCCGCCGCCACGCCGCCGGTGCGGATGCCGGAGGGCGAGTGGCTGCACCAGACCGCGTGGGCGCGGCTGCGACGGGCCGTCCCGTACACCGGCTCCCTGTCGGGGCGTCCGGTCGTGGTGGTCACCGACGGCACCTCGACACCGGTCGACTGGAAGGCACTGCACTCCGCGCACAGCCGCGTCGTCCACGTCACGACCGGTACCGCGTACGCCCGGTCCGGCACCGACCGGTACGAGGTCGACCCCGCCGATCCCGCCTCCCTTGCCCGGCTGCTCCAAGACGTCGGACACGACGCGCCCGACGGGTTCGAGTGGCTGCACACGCTGCCTCTCGGCGTCGAAGGGCCGGTCGGAGAAGGGTCGTTGGAGGACGCGCGGCGCGTCTGCCTCGACCACACGGCCGCCCTGTGCCAGGCCGTGGCGAGCCTGCCGCCCGGCGCGCGTCCGCGCCTGTGGTGGCTGTCCCACGGCGCGCAACCGGTGACGGGCGAGGTGACGCGCCCCGAACTGGGCCTGCTGGCCGCGGCGGTGGAGGTGCCGCGCCAGGAACTCGGCCTGGACACGCGCTGGATCGACCTGCCGGGCGCCGACCCGGCCGGCTGGGCCCATCTGCTGCCGGTCGTCCTCGCGGACACGGCCACGGGGGCGGCCCCGGAGCGCCGTATCGCCCTGCGCCAGGGCTATTGGTGGCGGCCGGTCGCCCGGTCCGTACCGCGCCCGCTCCCCCACTCCGACGGGCTCGTGGGAGGCGCCGGGCTCATGGAGGGCGACGGCGCGCACCTCGTCCTCGGCGGCACCGGTGGCATCGGTACCGGCATCGCCACCTGGCTGCTCGAACACACCGGTGGGCGGGTCGTCCTGCTCGCGCGCCGGCCCCGGCTGCCGTCCGCTCTCACCCGCTGGTCCGACCGTGTCAGCCTCGTGGCGGCCGATCTCGCCGAGGAGCCGCTCGACGGGATCCTGGAACGGCTCGCACCCCACACCGGTCGCCTCCACGGCATCGTGCATGCCGCGGGCAGCGCGTCCGGCGCCCTCCTGGTCCGCCGCGACAGCGAGGCCATGCGCAACGCCGACCGGGCGAAACTCAGCGCCGTCCTGCTCACCGAGCGGCTGATCGCCCGCCACGGGCCGCGTTACGCCGTCTACTGCTCGTCCCTGTCGGCCCTGTTCGGCGGGGTCGGCCAGTTCGACTACGCGGCCGCGAACGGGGTGCTCGACGCCTTCGCCCACCACAGCGGCGAGGCCTCCTCGGCGACCGTGCGCCTCAGCATCGGCTGGGACGTGTGGCGGGACGCCGGCATGGCCCTCGACGCGCTCGGCACCGACGCGCGCCACCAGGCACATCTGCGGACAGGGCTGTCGACCGCCGAGGGACTGCGCGTCTTCGCCGACGCCATGGAACTCCAGCTGCCGCACCTGCTCGTGTCCAGTACGCCGCTGGAGGCCTCCCGGTACTTCTACGAGCCCGAGGCACAGACCGCCGATGAGGTCACCCGGGAACCGGCCGGGGCAGCGACGTCACCCGACGCCACCGAACTCGTCGAGGCGGCACGGGAGTTGCTCGGCACGGACACACTGGACCCGGCAGCGTCCCTGTACGACCTGGGCGCGGACTCCCTCACCCTGCTCGATCTGCTCTCCGAGGTGAAGCGGCTGTACGGGGTCGACATCGAGCTCTCTCATCTCAGCCATCAGGTGAGCGTCAACGATCTCCTCGCCCGCCTCGGCCGACCCGCGCGGGCGGAGGAGCCCACCGACGACCCGGTGACCGTCGAGACCTGGCAGAACGGTGACGACCAGGACGTCCTGTGTGTGATCCACCCGGTCGGCGGCGACATCCAGGCCTATCGGCCGCTGGTCTCCGCCCTGGACGCGCGCACCACGGTCTGCCTCGTCCCCGACCCCGCTCTGCACGATCCCGGCCTGCCGCCCTGGTCGGTCGCCGAGCGGGCGGACCGCTATCTCGCCGCGCTGCGCGCCCGATTCCCCGACCCGCGGACCCGACTGCGGCTCGCGGGCTGGTCGTTCGGCGCGCTGGTCGCCCACTCCATGGCCGCGGGCGCCGAAGCGGCGGGGCGCCCTGTCGACCGGCTGTATCTGCTGGATCCGCCCGCGCCGCAACCAAGAACCCAAGACGGCCCGGACAGTCTCGATGAAGACGCCCTGCGTGCCGTCTTCGAGCACGAACTCCAGGGCGACAAGGCCCAGTCGGCGTCGCCGTCGACAGGGGTAACAGGGGCAGGTACAACAGGTACGACCTACGCCGAACGGCTCGCCCAGTGCTGCCGGGCCAACATCTCCGCGATGACCGCCCATACGGCACCCCGTCTGACCCGCACGCCCAGCACCCTGTGGCTGGCCACCGAGATCACGCCCGACCTGCCCCTCGCCCCGCCCGCGCCGACGGCCGCCGAGGAGTGGACGGCGCTGCTCGCCCACCCCGCCCAGGTGCACCACGTACACGCCACGCACTACGAGATCGTCACCGGACGGCACGTACAGGACATAGCCCGCGCGATCGACGCCGACCGGTAGCCACGGCCGACGGCCGCCGCCAACCGTTCCCTGCCCCTCCTCCGCCCCTCACATCGGAACACCGGAACATCGGAGACACCCATGGATCAGTTCACCCTCGACGCCATCGCACGCATCACGACGGCACCCCGTGAGACCTACGAAAGCTTCACCGTCGATCCGCTGACACCGCTCCTCGGTGCGGAGATAGCCGGCCTCGACCTTTCCGAGGAACTGACTCCGGCCCAGCAGAAGGACATCCGGACGGCCTTCCTGACCCACCACGTCCTCGTCTTCCGCGACCAGCACCTCACCCCCGAGGACCACAAGCGGTTCGCCGCGCTGTTCGGGCCGCTGCACCTGGACTCCCTGCCCGAGGAGGGGGGTGACCCGTACATCCTCAAGGTCAGTGCGAACAAGGACTCCAAGGTCGTCGTCGGCAACGGCTGGCACGCCGACGGGACCGCCGACGACGAGCCCTCGCTCGGCTCGATGCTCTATGTGACCGAGGTTCCGGAGATCGGCAGCGGGGGCGACACCCTCTTCGCCAACATGCACCTCGCCTACGACATGCTGTCCCCGGCGATGAAGACGTTCCTGGACGGACTGACCGCCGTCCACGACGGTGCCCGGCCCTGGCTCACGCTGGGGCAGCTGCCCCCGGCGGAGTACGACGTGCCGCGCAACGAGCACCCGGTCGTGGTGCGCCACCCCGACACCGGACGCAAGATCCTGTTCGTGAACGGGCCGTACACCTCGCACATCACCCAGCTGTCCACCGGCGAGAGCAAGGCCGTCCTGGACATGCTGTACGACCACGTCACCCGCACGAACCTGCTGCACTGCCGGGTCCGCTGGCAGGCCAACACCCTGGTGTTCTGGGACAACCGCTGCGTCCAGCACCACGCCACCTGGGACTACTTCCCGTACTCCCGCTACGGGCAGCGCATCGCGATCGACGGGACCCGACCCCAGGCATGACCCCGGGCGATACGGCCGGACCCGACCCCGGACTGCCGGGGCGGGCCCGCCTGTCTGTGTCCCTGCCCGTGTCGGGGTGTCAGGGGCGCAGGTACCGCGTCAGCTGGTCCAGCAGGCGCGCGGCGTCCTGGAGGTTGCGGGCGGTGTCCGAGAAGTCCACGGCGAGGAGTTCGCCGGTCTCGTCGCCTTCCTGCCCGTCGGCCCCGGACACGGGAGCGGGAATCCTCGTCCCCCGGTAGCCCACCGGCTGCGCGTCCGCACCCTGGCGGTAGCCGACGAAGTCGCTGTCGCCGGGAGCGGCGGCCTCAGCACCCCCGTCGAAGAACCGCACATCGAGCAACTGGGTCTCGTCCGCACCGTGGTTGTCGGTGATCCGCAGACGGTAGTACCGATAGGCCTCGGAGCGGGCGAGCGTGAACTCCTTGCACTGGTAGCGTCCTTGAAAGACCTCACCCGCGCGGGAGTCCAGCAGTGTCCAGGACCGGCCGTCGGACGAACCCTCCAGCGCCCAGACCGCCGGGTCCCGTTCGGGGACGTCATTGGCGGAGGTCAGGCTGTAGGCACTCACAGCGACCGGCAGGTCGAAGGTGAAGCTCAGCTCGGGGTCCTGCTCGTGAGCGAGCCACTTGCCGCCCGACTTCACCAGGTTCTCCGCGACCTCCCCGAAGTCCGTGAACTCGTCGCTGGCCCACACCTGCGAGACCAGTTCGGTGACGTCACGCCGCTCGCCGGGTGCCACGGGCCGTCCCGCTACGACCGGGAGGAGCAGAGAGAGCGAGGTGGCCGCGCCGGCGCGGTCGCTCCACGTCACGCGGTCCACCGGGGCGCCGCCGTCGTCGAGCAGCAGCCGCAGCAGCCCGGCCGGGCTCCACACACCGTCGTGCTCCTCCTCGGTGGTGAAGTGCTGGGCGACGGCACCGGCGGCGCGCCCATCATGGGGCAGCGGTCCGGTGAGGGTGCCGCGCAGTTCGCCGAGGGAGCCGTCGGCGTCCCTGAAGTGACCATGGAACCCTGACAGGTCCGTGCGGAACGCCACGGAGGACTCCGCTCCCGTGGCCCCGCGCCACGCAAGCCGGGTGACGGGTTCCCGCTCGCCCGCCGCGTCGCGGGTCTCGCTCCGGTCGAGCTGGAGGCGCAGATCCGCTCCCGGCTGCCAGGTGGAGGCTCCCAGACGGCGGCGCTCGGTGGCGAAGACCCATCCGGATCGTTCACCTGCCCCGCGCCCGGCCGCCCGCCGTGCCCGGCCGTCGTGTCCGACGGACTCGACCGTGAGGGCCCGCAGCCGAATCACACCGTTGCCGTCTCCGTTGCCGTCGCCCTCGTCCTCATCGGCGGCGTTCTGGATCGCCAGGACGTTGGCGCCCGGCCGCAGCGCCGTACCGGGCACGGTCAGCACGTACTCCCTTACGGTGTCGGGCCCTTCGGCGCCGGGCAGCAGGAAGCTCTTGGCCACCGGCTCCCCGTTCACCTCGGCGGTGAGGGGCGCGGCGACACCGAGCACCGACAACCGCAGCTCGGCTTCGGCGATCTCCTCCCCGTCCGGCACCATGAAGTCCACAGTGAGGTGCCCGCCGGACGCCACCACCACGTAGGTCGGGGCGACTGCGCAGCGGTGCTGGCGAACGACGGCGTTCGACAGCCTGGCGGGCCGGGTGGCGAAATCGACGAAGACAGGGTCCATTGCATTTCCTCACGAGCGTCCACTGCACCGCACACGGTCGGGCGACCGGCCAGTGCTCCATGTCGTCCCGGACACTAACCGCCGCCACTGACAACGGGCCTCGCCCACAGCCCAGTTGGCGACCGCCAGGCCGTCCGCGGTGCCATCGGCGAGCGGCCTAGGAGGCCGCCTTCAGGGCCGCTTCGACCTTGGTGACCTGCTTGGAGATCAGTTCGTCCTTCAGCACCGGCAAGAACTGCGCCTTCTTCTCCTCCGACAGGGTGGAGCCGAAACCGCCGGTGGCGCTGACGTACTCGGTCGCTTCCGGCTTCGTCAGCCTCGCCGCTTCCAACTGGTGCTGGTCGAGTGAGCGTGCCCCGGCCGGAGCGGAGGGCTTCGGCTCTTCGGCATCCTGCGCCGAACAACCGCTCGCCGCCAGGACCCCGACGAGCAGGGCGACGGCCACGGCGTCACGTCTTCGCCGTTCGGAGCCGTCCTGCAGCCGATGTGTACGCGTTCGAGGAAACATCCCCAGCCCTCCGCAGATGAAGCAGTCGGCTTGAGATCCTAGGTGCTCCGCGCCCGGCGTCCGCACCTCGTCAACTGGGCTGTCTACAGGGCGAGTACGGCTGTCGTTCCGTCCGCTCTGGGGTCCGTTGCCGCGTCGATTCCGTCGTCCCGCAGGCGGGCCGTCTGTACGTGGCCCGCCTCGTCGTGCGGGCCCGGTGTCACGGACACCTCCAGGCCCAGGCGGTGGGCGGTGGCGGTCAGGTGGTCGGTGTCCGGGGTGCCGGGTTCCAGGACGAGGGTGGGGTGCGGGCGGTTCAGGTCGCGGGAGCCGATGACCCACCGGGGGCGGGCCAGTACGGCCTCCGGGGCCGGGGCGTCGAGCAGGTCCTCGGCCACCTGCGACAGGATCCAGGCCTGGGCCCTGCCGCCCTGGCAGCCCAGGGCCACCACGCGCCCCGGGGCGGTGGCGAGCGCCGGGCACAGTGTGTGCGGGGGCCGTGCCCCGGGCCGCAGCGCCCCGGGGTGCGCCGGGTCCAGGCTGAACGCCGAGCCGCGGTTGTGGAGCACGATGCCGGTGGCCGGCTCGGCGATGCCCGATCCGAAGCTCTGGAACACGCTCTGGATCAGGGATACGGCGTTGCCCTCGTCGTCGACGGCGGTGACGGCGACCGTGTCCCCGGCCGGTCTGGGGCCGGCGGGCAGCGCGGTGATGTCACGCTCCGCGCGCAGCAGCAGGCCGTCGAGGTCCACGGTTCCCGAGCGGGGGTCGCCGAGCAGTGCGTCCCGGCTCAGTTCCGCCTGCCGGGCTGCCGTCAGCGGGTCCGTCCCGTGTCCCAGTACAGCGAGGAGGGAGGCTCCCTGGCTGGGAGGCGGGGCCGTCCACCAGGTGACGCCGGTCGCGGTCGCGGTCGCGCTCAGCGGGGCGGTGTTCTCGGCCCGATGGCCGGCGAAGTCCGTCGCGTCGAGGACGCTGCCGCGTTCGCGCAGGCCCGCCACCAGGCGACGGGCGGTCGGCCCGGTGTAGAAGTGGCGCCAGTCGTCGGAGAGTTCCCGCAGGGTCGCGGCGAGCGCCGGCTGGAGCAGGGTGGCTCCGACGGGCAGCGGGTTCCCCGCCTTGTCCAGCAGCAGCGCCGAGAGGCCCGCGTCGGCCCGTACGACGTCGAGGCGGTTGCGGATCGCGCGGGCCAGGCCCTCGCTCACCGGGACGCCATCGTCGGCCAGGGTGATGGCCGGCGCGAGGCTCCGGGCGAGCGGCAGACGTGCGCCGAGACGGGCGAGTTCCGCCCAGCCGGCGACCACTCCGGGGACCGTCACCGTGAGCGGGCCGCCGGGCGGCATCCGGTCTCCCGCCGCCCGCAGCCGTGCCGGGTCGGTGGCCGCCGCCGCGGCCCCTGCCGACAGCACCGAGCGGACCGTGCCGCGTACGCCGTCGCGGACCAGGGCCACGAGGTCGCCGCCGATGGAGCACTGGTGCGGGTACGCCACCGTGAGCGCCGCCGCGGCGGCGAGCGCGGCATCGATCAACCCGCCGCCCGCGGCGGTCACTTGGCGTGCCGCCTCGACGGCGGCGGGATGGGGCGCGGCGATCGCGATCGTGGCCACGGTCAGTCCCGGGTGGTGAGGATGGCGCGGGCGAAGGAACCGTCGGCGCCGACCAGTTTCGTGGGCAGGCAGGTCAGGTCGTAGGTGCCGCCGGGCACCTGGTCGAGGTCCGCGTTCTCCAGGATGAGGACACCCGCGCCCAGCAGGGAGTGGTGGACGTCCCAGGTGTCGGTGCGGTGGTGGCTCTCGATGGTCAGGTAGTCGATGCCGATGAGTTCGACCTCGTGCTCGATCAGCCAGTCGGCCGCCTTCGGGGAGAGGCCCACCCACTGCGGGGCCCGCTCGGTCTCCTTGAGGGGGCCCGCGGAGTTGGAGGTCTTGAGCAGGATCCGGGTGTGCCCGGCCGCCCCGCCCTCCTCCAGGTGGTGCGGTTCGACGTCGCCCTCGACATGAGTCAGGTCGATGACGAGGGCGGGTCCGACCAGCGAGTACAGGGACACCTCGTCGATGGGCGTGGCGCCGTCGCGGAAGTGGGCGGGGGCGTCGACATGGGTGCCGGTGTGGGCGCCGAGCCGCCAGCGCGTGACGTTGGAGGCGTCGCCGTGGGAGAGGGACTCGACGACCTCGACCTCGGGCTTGCGTCCCCAGTGCAGCATCTCGGGGTGGATGGGCAGGGTGATGTCGTAGATCTTCACGCGGTGGCTCCAGGACGGTGGGTCTTTCCAGGACGGTGGGTCGGGTCGGGCCACGGTTCGCCGACGGCGGCCGACACGGCCCGGGCGGTGGTGAGCAGGCAGCGGTCGAACTCCTCGCCGCCGTGCTTCGCGTCGGCGTCGCCCACGTCGCGGCCCCAGACCCCGGTCTCGCTGACCTGGTCCATCCGGTAGTCCCAGAAGGAGTCCACGTCGATGTGCGAGGTGGCCTTGTCCATCCGCACGAGGTCGGGGTGGAGGTGGAGCATGACCGAGGTCTCGAAGAAGTTGGCGTGCATCAACGCCCGGCCGTACTGGACATGGCCGTCGACCTCGGGTCCGGGGTACATCGTCACGTACCCCAGGGCCCGTACGCGGGCGTCGCGGTGGCGCACCCGCAGCTTCTCCGCGGACACGTCGAGCGCGCCGTTGTTCCAGATGTGCCCGTTGAGCAGGATGAACTGCCGTACCCCGGAGGCGTACAGGGAGTCGATGACGTCCTCGACGACGGCGATCATCGTCTCGGGGCGGAGCGCCACCGTGCCGCCGAAGTCGCCGTGGGAGGCGGAGACGCCGAAGCTGAGCGGGGGCACGACCGGTACGCCGGTGAGTGCCGAGACGCCGTCGGCGACGGCCCGGCAGATGAGGGTGTCGACGGCCAACGGCAGGTGCGGGCCGTGCTGTTCGGTGGCGCCGACGGGGATGATCACGGCGTTCCGTGCGGCGGCGGTGGTCTCCGCCTGCTGCCAGGTCAGTTCCTCCCATCGCACGGGGACTCCGGAGCCGCCGAGTTCGGCGGCGAGGGCGGGGACGTCGAGGCCGGTGGGGACGTCCGGGCCGGTGGGGACGGGCTGCGCATCGGGCCCGGGGACGGCTGGTGTCATGGTGCTTCCCTCTTCTTCGCGGCCTCGCGGCCAGATGTACGCGGGCGTGCCACACGGCCGGTGGTCACCACGCGCGGCGGCTCTTGTCGGGCAGCAGGTCGAGGGCCCGTACCGGGACGACCTCGTTCTCATCGACCGTGGTGATCCAGACCGTCGCGTCCGGGCTGTAGTCGCTGATCAGTTCCCGGCACACACCGCACGGCGCGATCACCCGGAACCGTCCGGCGGGCTTGATCTGCACGGAGACGACCGAGGTGACGTCCAGCGGCCGGTCGCCGGGGTACGCGCCGCGGGCCGCGCCCAGGGCGACCCCCTCGGCGCAGATGGAGCTGCGTCGGCAGGAGCCTTCGAGATGGACCCCGGTGTGCACGGCTCCGTCGGCCGTACGCACCGCGGACGCCACCTCGTGCCGGCCGTCGCGCCAGACGCGGGCCAGCAACTCCTGTGCCAGGACAAGCAGTTCGGCGTCGGCCTCGCTCATGGAGGCGGGCACGGTGACGCGTTCCGGGCCTGCCGCGAGCGCCGTGCCGGAGAGCGCCTCGCCGGAGGACGGGCCACTCACGCGGTGATCCCCAGCAGCCGGGCCATGTTGCCGCCCTCGACGAGCGCGCGGTCCTTGTCGTCCGGTATCGCCTTCGCGATCTTCATACGCTCCAGGTCGAAGTCGGAGCCGGGCCACTCGCTGCCCAGGAGGATCTTCTCCGGACCCAGTCGGGCGTAGGCGCGCTTCACGTCGCTCATCAGCGTCGCCGAGGTCTCCAGATACACGTGGGGCTGGCGCTCGGCGACGATGATCGCCTCGGGGACGTTCCACACGGCACCCATGTGGGCGATGATCGTGGGCACGCCGGGGTGGTCGCGGGCGATCTCCTCGATCGACAGCGGGGCGCAGAAGGAGTCGTCCAGGGCGTTGATGAGGACCATCAGTCCGCGGCGGGCGCAAGCCTCGAACAGCGGGTCGAGCAGGCCGTGGTCGGCGACGTGGTAGCCGTGCAGGCTGGGGTGGAGCTTGAGGCCCACCAGACCGGCGTCGGCCATGCGGTCGATCTCCTCGATGGCGTCGTCGGCCTGCGGGAGGACCTGCCCGAAGCCGAAGAAGCGGTCGGGGTGGGCGGCGACCAGCGAGCTGATGAAGTCGTTCTCGATGCGCTGGGCGAGCGAGCAGACCATCGCCATGTCGACGCCGGCGGCGTCCATCCGGTCCAGGATGCGCCGGGGCTCGAACGGGGTGTAGGGCGGCGGCGCCTCCCCCTTGCGGACGCCGGTGAGGTAGTCCGAGCGTCCCCGGACGTCCTGGGTGGTGTTGTACGCGTCGATGATCACGCGGGATCAGCCTTTCTGAACTGAGCTGTGCGGAACAGTGCTGGTGCTGTCGCTCGGCACCAGAGGCAGGTGGCAGCGCACGGTGCGGCCGGGTGCGACGGTCCGCAGTTCCGGCATACGGGTACGGCACATGTCCTCGGCGAAGGGGCAGCGGGTCTGGAACAGACAGCCCTCGGGCGGGTTCGCGGGATCGGGCAGTTCGCCCTCCAGGACCCGTCGTTCGCGCCGCCCGCCGGGGTGCAGGGACGGCACCGAGGACAGCAGCGCCTCGGAGTAGGGGTGTGCGGGACCGGCGAAGAAGTCGTCCCGGGACGCGACCTCGATGATCTGGCCCAGGTACATGACGGCCACGCGGTCGGCGATGTGCCGGACGACGCCCAGGTCGTGGGAGATGAACAGCATGGTCAGACCGCGTTCGCGGACCATGTCCGACAGGAGGTTCAGCACCTGTGCCTGGATGGAGACGTCCAGCGCGGACACGGCCTCGTCCGCCACGACGAACCTGGGCGAGGAGGCCAGCGCCCGGGCGATGCCGATGCGCTGACGCTGGCCGCCGGAGAACTCGTGCGGCTTGCGCCGGCCTGCCTCGGCGCCGAGACCCACCCGGTCCAGCAACTCCCCCACCACCGGCCCGGCTTCGGCCCGGCTCGCGCCGCGCGCCCGCCGCAGCGGTTCGGCGACGATGTCGGCGATCCTGCGCCGGGGGTTGAGCGAGCCGAACGGGTCCTGGAACACCATCTGCAGGTCGGCCCGGGTGCGCCGCAGCCGCGTACCCCTGAGCCGGGTGATGTTGAGGCCGAGGAAGTCGATGGTGCCGGACGCGGGCTCGATGACCCTCAGCAGGGCCCGGCCCAGGGTGGACTTGCCGCAGCCCGACTCACCGACCAGGCCCAGCGTCTCGCCCTCCAGGATCTCCAGGTCGACGTCGCGCAGTGCGCGTACCCTGCCGCCGGAACGGCCGCGGTACTCGACGCGCAGCTTCTCGGCCCGGATGAGCGGGGTTCCGGGCGGCGCCGGGGGTATCGGGGCGGAAACCGCGTCGGCCGAGGCCGGCGGTGTGGCCGGTGGCGAGGTCATGAGCGCCCCTTCTCGTTGCGTACCAGGTCCGCCGGGTGCACCGGCCCCACCGGGCGGGTCACGCCCTCTTCCGCCCCCGCCGGCTGCGGGTCCGGTCCGGCATCCCGTGCCGTACGGCGTACGGGCCCGGTCAGGACGCAGGCGTCGAGGTGGCCGGGTTCGCCGTTCCGGTGGCGCAGTTCGGGCTGCTCCGCGCACGCGTCGTGGGCCTGGGCGCAGCGCGCGGCGAACGCGCATCCCTCGGGGCGGTCCACACCGGTCAGCGGGCTGCCGGGAATGGCGGGCAGCCGGTCGGCGACCGGTCCCTCGATCGGCGGCACCGAGCCCAACAGGCCGATGGTGTACGGGTGTTGCGGGTTGAAGAGCACCTCGTCGCGCGAGCCCTGCTCGACGATGCGGCCGGCGTACATCACGGCCACGCGGTCGGCGACCTCGGCGACGACCCCCAGGTCGTGGGTGATCAGGAGGACGGCGGTGCCGTGGTCGGCGCTGGCCCGCTGGAGCACGGAGAGGACCTGCGCCTGGATGGTGACGTCCAGCGCCGTGGTGGGTTCGTCGGCGATCAGGACGGCGGGGTCGTTGGCCAGGCCCATCGCGATCATCACGCGCTGACGCATACCGCCCGACAACTGGTGCGGCAGAGCGCGGGAGTTGGCGCGCGGATTGGCGATGCCGACCTCGCCGAGCAGGTCAACGGTCCGGTCCATGGCCGTCGCGTACGGCATCCGGCGGTGCGCGCGCATCATCTCGGTGACCTGGGCGCCGACCCGGTGCAGCGGGTTGAGTGCGGCCAGCGCGTCCTGGAAGACGACGGCGATGTCCTTGCCCCGGATGGAACGCAGTTCGCGCTCGGACGTCTCGGCGAGGTTGCGGCCGCCGAAGGCGACGTCGCCGCTGATGTGGGTGCGCGGGCCCCGGTTGAGGCCGACCAGGCTCATGGACAGCGCGGACTTGCCCGAGCCTGACTCGCCGACCAGGGCGAGGATCTCGCCCCGGTGGAGGGTCAGGTCGACGCCGGCGACGGCCGGGAGCCGGCCCGCGGGGACGTCGAACCCGACCCGCAGCCCGCGCACCTCCAGGACGACAGGAGACTGCCCCTCCTGCCCGCGGACTCCGGCGGGCGCGGGCCCGTTCACGGTGTGCCGCTCACGGCCGTGGCCGCGGTGTGGATCAGGTCGGCCACCCGGCGCGGATGCACGAGCGTCGTGTAGTGGCTGCCCGGTACGTGCTCGGTGACGGCCTCCATCCGGGCGGCCATGTCGCGCTGAGCGTCCGGACGAAGGGTGCGGTCGTCGTCGGCGACCAGGTACCAGCTGGGCAGGGTCTGCCACGCAGGCTTGCCGGTCGGCTGGGTGAAGATGAGGTTCTCCGCCTTGCGTCCCTCGGCCTCGACGACGGCCCGTTGCGCGGGAGACAGGTCGGGGCCGATCTCGGCCCAGAACTCCTCGCTCGCCTCCGACTTCCACTCCCCGTTCGGGCCGCGCCGCATGTACTTGGAGATCTCCGCGGGCTCGTACCGTTCGACGATGCCGCTGACGGTCTCGCCCTCGTCCGGTCCGAAGGCCGCGATGTAGACGAGGCCCCGGGCCGCGGGGTGGTGGCCGACGTTGGTGATGACCGCGCCGCCGTAGGAGTGGCCGACCAGGAGGACCGGTCCCGGCAGCTCCGCCACGGCTGCGGCGGTGTGCGCCACGTCCGCGTCGAGGGAGGTCAGGGGGTTGGTGACGGCGACCGTCCGGTGTCCCAGGGCGGCGAGCAGGGGCTCGACCTCCGACCAGGTGGTGGGGCGTCCGCCCGCTCCGTGGACCAGCACGATGTCCATGCGGCTCAGCCTTTCCGTATACGGGGATCGAGGATCATGTAGAGCACGTCCACCGCGTAGTTGACGAGGACGAAGAGCAGGGCGATGGCGAGCGCGGCTCCCTGGACGACGGGGTAGTCGCGCTGGAGCACGCCCTGCACCAGCAGCCGGCCCACCCCGCCGTAGGAGAAGACGGTCTCGGTGATCACGGAGCCGCCGAGCAGGGACCCGAACTGCAGGCCGAGGACCGTGACGATGGGCAGCCAGGAGTTGCGCAGGACATGGCGGCGGATCACCGCGGACTCGGCGAGCCCCTTCATGCGGGCGGTCCGGACGAAATCGTCGCCGAGGACGTCCAGGACGGAGGCGCGCACGATGCGGGTGATGTACCCGGCCATGGACAGGGCCAGGGTGGTGGCGGGCAGGATCAGGTGCTGGATCCAGGGGCCGATCAGTTCGAAGCGGTTCTGCAGGATCGCGTCGAGGACGACGAAGTTGGTCGTGGGCCGGTAGTCCAGCGAACTGGGCAGCCGTCCCAGCACGGGCAGCCAGCGCAGCCACACGCCGAAGACGACGATGGCGATCACGCCGAGCGCGAACCACGGCAGGGAGAAGCTGACGGTCGCCACGGTCCGGGTCGCGGTGTCGATCCAGGTGCCCTTGCGCAGTGCGGCGACCACGCCGGTGACCACGCCCAGGATCACGGCCACGGTCATCGCGGCGAGGGTCAGTTCGATGGTGCCCGGCAGGGCGTCGCCGAGCAGGCTCAGGACGCTGTTGGACCCGAAGAACGACTCACCGAAGCGCAGGTGGACCAGGTTGTCGAGGTAGGTCCCGTACTGGGTGAGGAGCGGCTGGTCGAGGCCGAGTGCCTCGCTGGCCCTGGCCTCGTTCTGCGCGATCTCCGCCGCCGTGAGGTTGGTTCCGCCGCCCGCGAGGGAGGCGGTGGGCGAGCCGGGCAGCAGGCGCATCGCGACGAACACCAGGGTCGCCAGGGCGAACAGGACGACCGGGATGCCCAGGAGCCTGCGGGCCATGGCCCACAGGGTGTCGGCGCGCTCGGACCGGGGCCGGGCGGGGCGCCGCAGGCGTGGCAGCGGGAGGGTGCTCATGCGGAGCCCTTCGGGTCGAGCGCGTCCCGCAGGTCGTCGCCCACGAAGTTGCAGGCCACGACGAACAGCAGGGTCAGGGCCGCCGGCAGCACCACCAGGCGGGGCGCGGAGTACAGGAACTCCTGTCCGGCCTGGACCATGTAGCCCCAGTCGGGGGTGGGCGGCTGGATGCCGAGGCCGAGGTAGGACAGGCCGGCGGCGAAGCCCGCCGCGACCGACAGGGTCATGACGACCTGGGCCACCAGCGGCCCGGCGATGTTGGGCAGGATCTCCTGCGCCAGGATGCGCGGGGTACGGGTGCCTCCCAGGCGGGCGGCGACGATGTAGTCCCGGGCCGTCTCCCTGGCCGCGAGGGCCCTGGCCAGCCGCGCCAGACCCGGCGCGAGGGACACGCCGACGCCGATGACGAGGCTGGTGGTGCCCGGTCCGGCCGCGGCGACCAGCAGGATGACGAGGAGGATCGACGGGAAGGCCAGGGCCAGGTCGACGACGCGCATCAGCACCTGTTCGACGACACCGCCCGCGTAGCCGGCGAGCAGCCCGATGCCGGTGCCGAGCACGGCGGCCAGCGCGGTCGAGGCGAACGCCACGAACAGCAGCGGCCGTGCCCCGTGCACCAGCCGGGCCAGTTCGTCCCGGCCCAGGTCGTCCGTGCCGAGGAGGTGGCCGGACGAGCCGAAGGGCAGCATCGCCGAGGAGGTCTGCCGGACCGGGTCGGCCGGGATCAGCAGCGGCCCGACGAGCGCGACGAGGACGATCGCGACCAGGAACACCCAGGACACCAACGCGGGCCAGGAGGTGCCGATCCCGCGCTGCCGCAGCCTGGCCGGCCGGCCCGGACCGGCGGGGGCCGTCGTGGGGCCGCCGCTCGGGCCCGTGACGGCCCCCGCGTGGGCCCCCGCGTGGTCAGACACTGGCTTTCTCCATGAAACAGCGGTGGTTTCCGAGTGCCGCGGTGTTGATGCCCTTCACCTTGGCTCCGCTGACGACCAGGTTGGTGGAGCAGGCCAGCATGGCGATCACCATGTACTCCTCCGCCCAGCGCCGCTGGATCTTCGAGTAGGCGGCGGTGCGCTTCTTGCCGACGGGGAGGTTCTTGGCCGTCAGGAGGTCCTCGGCCAGGGTGTCGACGCCGTCCAGCGTGTCCAGGCCGGTGATGGTGCTGCCGTAGAGACCGGCGGGGTTGGCCATGGCGCCGACCATGTTGTTGGGGTCGGGGACGTAGGAGTTGCGTTCCCAGATCATCAGGTCGTGGTGGTCGTCCTTGCCGTCGCTGAGCCGGCTGAAGTACGAGGCGGGGTCGACGGAGGTGGTCTTCACCTTGAAGCCGGCGTCCTCCAGGTTCTGCTTGACGATCTGCGCGGCCTTGGGGTGCCAGGAGTCGCTGGCCGCCATCAGTCCCAGTTCGCGGCCGACCGCTCCGGCCTCCTTGAGGAGTTTCTTCGCCTGGGCGAGGTTCTTGGTGCTGAGGTCGGCGAGGCCGGTGTCGTAACCGTTCTGGGCGGGCGGGATCGCGTACCCCTCGGGCTCGCTGGCGACGCCGAAGAACGCCTGCTGGACGATCGCCTTGCGGTCGATGGCCAGGTTGATGGCCTTGCGCACCTTCAGTTCGGGAATCCGCCGGGCGTCGATCATCAGGATCGCGTCGAAGCCCTCCTTGGTGTCGTGGACGGTGACCGACGGGTCGGACTTCAGCTGCGCGACGGCCGAGTAGGGCGTGAACTGGGTCGCGGACACATCCCCGCTGAGCAGGGAGCTGACGATCGCCGAGGGGTCCTGCACCTGCCGCAGCACCAGCCGGTCGATCGGCGGCCGGCCGAGCCGGAAGTCGTCGAACGCCTCAAGGGTGATGGACTGGCCGGAGGTGGCCGAGGCGAACTTGAAGGGGCCGGTGCCGACGAGGTGCTTGCCTATGGCGTCCCCGTACTTGTCGAGGGCGGCCTTGGAGATGACGCGCCCGCCGATGTCGGAGAGCTGGGCGAGGACGGTCCGGTCGGGCGCCTTGAGCACCAGCTTGACCGTGAGGTCGTCCTCCGCGGTCAGCGAGGCCACGTTGTTGCCGAGGGAGGCGAGCGGTCTGGACGCGCCCTTCGGCAGGGTCTTGTTCTCGGGGTCGAACTGCCGGTTCAGGGTGGCCAGCACATCGGCCGAGGACAGCGTCGTACCGTCGTGGAACTTCACGCCGTCCCGGAGGACGAAGGTGTACGTGAGCCGGTCGTCGGAGATCTTCCAGCTCTCGGCCAGGTCCGGTGCGGGCTCGTTGGACTCGAAGGAGATGAAGGTCAGACCGCGGCAGACGCAGTCCACCGCCATCCAGTCCCCCAGCGTCGTGTAGAAGGCGGGGTCGTTGACCGCGCTGGTGGAGTCGATGGCGAGGGTGAGGGTGCCGCCCTTCTTGGATCCACCGCCGGACTCCTCGGACCCGTCGTCGGCCACCCCGCAGGCGGCGAGCAGCGGGGTCAGCCCGAAGCCCGCTCCGACACCGAGGACACTGGCGCCGCGCAGCACGGTCCGGCGGGCGACCTGCGGTTCGGCCGGGCGGAGTGCGGGCGTTCCCTGCGACTGATCCGGCATGAGGGCCTCCTTGGGGCGCCGTTCCTCTGAGAAATCTGAAGACTCTTGAAACTCTTGAGACTCTGAAAAATCTGGGGGAATGGATCTAATCTCGTACCGATTGGATCCAAAATCATCGTGTCCGGCTCGCGAGTCCGAGCCGTGTCCCGTGTGTTACGAGCACATGAAACCGGGATCTTGGGTGTTATCTGCCTACATCTCTTGACAGGCAGGACCCATGACCGGCTGTCAGGTTCCGCAGCAGTGGTCGGCGCCGGCCGACGGGTCGGGGATGTCCATGGCCGGGTTGCGGTCGAAGAAGCCATCGGGTTCGAAGACCAGCCGCACCCGGTCGACGGGCATGACGGGCCACTGCTCGGGCCGGGGGAAGTGATGGCTGCCCACGACCGGCCACAGCACCAGCTCGGCCCCGTCCAGCGAACGGTCCTTGCGCTGCCACACCTGTACGCCGTCCTCGCCGGGCTCCGCCTGGTTCGGATACTGCCCGCCGACGTAACTCTCGGCGGGGTCGGAGACCGTCGCCCACAGATGCTGGTGGACGAAGGGCGCCCGGCGGGCCATCACCGAGTCGGGCCGCGCGAAGGGCCGGGTGGTGTTGGGCAGCAGCAGCCGGTACGCCGTCGGATCCCCGTAGCGGTTCTGCCGGTCGGCGCTCTCCACCCGCCAGTGCCTCGACGTCGCCGGGTCGGTCCGGCGGGCGGCCTGCGACTCCGACAGCAGCGGGGTGCGGACCATACGGACCGCGTTGCCGTACGGGTCGTGGCGCGGGTCGTCCTCCGCCTGGGCGTTCTCCTCCACGAGGCGGTTGAGCGGCCCGTCCACCGCCGCGTCCAGGCGCAGGCCGAAGTAGTGCTGGTGCGTGGGCGTCTGCACGGTGGGCGAGACCACCCGGCCGTGCCGCACCTCCTCGCCCTCCTCGATGCCGGAGGCCGACAGCATGCCGGTCAGCTTGATCTCCAGCTCGATCCGGCCGTCCTGGTAGAGCGACCAGTAGAAGCCGTAGTCGTAGTTGGCCACCGTCGCGAAGCTGGAGATGATCAGCCGCCGGGAGCGGCGCACCTCGCTCACCCCGCGGCGCAGGTCGTTGTGCTTCCAGAGGATGCCGTCGTCCTCCTCGTGCATGCAGATCGCCTGCTCGATCTCCTGCGCGGCGCCGTCACCTCCGAGGTAGGCCGCGTCGAAGTAGTGGATGACACCCAGGCAGTCGCAGCCCAGCGCCAGCGAGTTGGTCAGCGGGCCGGCGCCGTACTCGCCCCAGTCGAAGAAGTTCTTGCGGAACTGCGTGCTGCTCGGGTCGAGGTAGGGCACGTACATCTCGTTGCAGGCGGCCCGCTTGAGGACCGAGCGGCCCAGGAAGCCGAGGTCGTACAGGACCAGGCCCTCGCGGTGGGTGAAGCCGACGCGGAACTCCCAGCCCTGCCAGCTGACCCGATGCCCGTCGACGGTGAAGCTGGGCCCCTCCGGCTGTACGACCTCCAGCGGCTTCAGCCCCGCGCGGTCCGGGCCGAATCCGCCGGCCGCCAGCGGTCCCGGCTCCCCGGAGACCGGCACGACACCGTGGTCCTCGACCTCCAGGACCTCCATGGTCGCCATGTCGATGATCGGGATGACGCCCTGCACGGGGCGCACATAGGCGTTGTCGTCCTCCTGGACGCGGTGCCAGACCGACCCCCAGGTGATCCGGCGGTCCTTGTACTTCTCCGGCACGAAGCCGCCGATGGACTCCGCGTCGATCACCGTCAGCGACACGTCGTGGATGCCCCGCTTGGCCAGTGCCTCGCGGAACTGCGGGTTCGCCCGGCAGGCCTGGGCCGCCGCGCGCGCCTCCGTCGAGGTGATGCCGGGCCGCCGGATGTCCACCGGCCGCCACTCCAGGCAGCGCGGTTCGGCGCCGAGCTGCACGTCGATCTCCCAGGCGCCGGGCAGATCGTGGTCCATGGCCACCAGGCCCACCCGCACCTCGTCCGCGGGCTGTCGGCCGGCCATCACCTCGCGGGCGAAGATCTCGTCCAGCACCGCGCCCCAGAACCTGGTCCGCTCACCGAGCCGACCGTCGGCCCGCGCCACGGCGACGGCAGCGTCGATCTCCGCGGGAGACAGCGGGTCGAGAGGATGGGTGCGCGCACGCCGGGCATGGACACGAGTACTGACACTTCCGGGCGGGTTGTGCATGGTGTGCTCCGCTCATCTGCACGGCCGCAGTCCTTGGATCCTGCAACCTTTAGAATGGATACATAAAGCTGTGAGGGGCGGTCACCGCCGGCCCGCGCCGTTGCCTTCGCCCTTCCCGACCAGACGGAGACCTCATGGACACCGCCCCGCTCCCCGACGCGGACTCGCCGGCCGGAAAGGGCAAGGCGCTCGTCGACGACACCGCGGCCGCGATCCGGGCACGGATCCTGTCCGGCGAGATCCCCATCGGGGCGCAGTTGCGCCAGGTCGAACTCGCGGAGCTGCTCGGGGTGAGCCGTACTCCCGTGCGGGAGGCGCTGCGTCAGCTCCAGGCGGGCGGTCTCATCGAGGTGCTGCCCAACCGTGGTGCCGTGGTCCGTGTCCCCGCGCCCTGGGAGGTCCGCGAGGCCTACGAGATCCGCGCCGAACTCGAAGGACTCGCCTGCGTCCGGGCGGTCCGCGCGGTCACCCCCGAGGTGCTGCGGGAACTGCGGGAGGCCAACGAGACGGTACGCGCCGTGAGTGGCGGTCCGAAGCCGGGTGAGGGCTCCCGGCCCTCCGCGTCGACGCAGGCCTCGCCCGCCCCGAACGCCTCGCCCTCCACTTCCGCGAACGACTGCTTCCACACGCTGATCCACACGGTCGCCGGCAACAGGCGTCTCGCGCGGGCCATCAAGGACATCAACGAGGCGTTCCCGCGTAACGTCTCCGCCCTCGTCCTCCAGGACAACCCCCGCCATCGCGAGGACAACCTCCGCGAACACGAGCGGATCGTGGAGGCGCTGGCCGCCGAGGACGCGGAGCGGGCGCGCAGTGAGATGAAGGCCCATGTGATCAGCGCGGGCGAGCAGTTGGCGCGCTGGTACGAGCAGCGGTCGGCCACGGTCTTCCGCGGCTGAGCGCCCGGCCGCGGCTGATCGCTCCGTCGCTGCTGATCGGTCGGCTGTCACCGATCGACCTGCAGCTGCCGATCGGCCGGCCGCGCGGGTGCCCGTGGTCATGGCGTGGCTCCCGGTGCGGGGCGGTCGGTGATGCCCATCGCGGCCGGGGACAGGAAGTCCAGGTCCGGCCGCTCCTTGCCCTCCGCCAGATCCGCGAGCGCGGCGCCCAGCGCGGGCCCGAACTTGAAGCCGTGCCCGGAGCAGGCCGCCGCCACGAACACCCGTTCCTCGCCCGGCAGTCGGCCGACGGCGAAGCGGTTGTTCGGTGCCATGGTGTAACGGCAGGTGATCGCCTCCTCCACCGGCCCGTCGGCCGCCGGGAGAAACCGTGAGGCCAGGCCGAGGAGCCGGTCCCGCTCCGCCTCGGTGACCGGTCCGGCGGTCGTCGACGGGTCCTCGGGCGGCCCGTGGTCCAGGCCGATCTTGACACCGGCTCCACCGAAGGCCGGGATGCCGTACAGCAGCCCGACATCCGGTACGTCCACGGAGAACGCGCCCAGCAGCGGTGGCTCCAGCAGGTGGCGCCGTGCGGAGCCGAGGTGCAGGTTCACGATCCGCACCACGCTCAGCGGCGTGGCGAAGGCGGGGAGCAGTTCACCGGTCCAGGGGCCCGCGCAGACGACCAGCCGGTCCGCGTGCAGGACACCCTGGTCCGTTTCCACGCGTACGCCCTCGCCGTCCCGGTGCCGGCCGAGGACCGTGCAGCCGTCGCGCCGGTCCACGCCGTGCGCGCGGCCCAGTGCCGCCAGGGCGGTGAGCGAGGCCTGGGCGTCGATGACACCGGCGGCCGGATCGTGCACCGCGGTGAATCCCTCGCACAGCCGCAGCCCGGGGAAGAGTCCGGCCGCGCGGACGTGGTCGACGGTCTCGCAGCCGGGGCCGCGCAGGGTGGCGGGGGCGTCGACCGCCCTGGCGTACAGGCCGCCCGTGGTGGTCACCAGCCGTTGCCCGGCGGCGAGTTCGAGTTCGTCCCAGGCGCGGTAGGCGGTGTCGACCAGGCCGTCCCAGACCTCGGCGGGGTAGGCCCGCCGGATCATCCGCGTCCGCCCGTGCGAGGAGCCCTCGGTGTGACCTGCGGGGAACCGGTCGAGGTGGATCACGCTCGCTCCGCGCGCCGCCAACTGCCAGGCGGCGGACGAGCCGTGGATGCCGGCCCCGACGACGATCACATCGGCCCTGTCACCGACGGGTCCCGACGGCCGGGAGGGGGCGGGCCGGGAGAGGGCCACCGGACCGGACGGGGGCTCGACGGCAGCCGCCGGTGCGGGTACGGGCTCGACGGCGGGCGCCGATGCGTCGGTGGCGCCTGCGGTTGCGGCTGCGGTTGCCGAGCCGTGGCCCTCCGTCCCGGCTCCCCTGCGCCGCCGTTCCCGTGCGGTCAGCGCCGCGACGAGCGCGTCCACGTCGTCCTCGCTGTTGTAGACGTGCAGGGAGGCTCGCGCGACCCGCTCCAGACCGCGTCTGCCCAGATCCCACTGACCGTGCGAGGCCGGCACGGTCGTCAGTCTGAAACCGGTGGCCCGCAGGTCCCGTACGGTCTGGCGGGGGTCCTCGTCCTCGCGCAGGAACGTCACGATGCCCGAGGCAGCCGCCGACGGATCGGTCCGCCGGATGCCCGGCACGCCCGACAGCCCGGCCCGCAACCGCTCGGCCAGCTCCGTCACATGGTCGTGGATCCGGGCGACGCCGAGGCCGAGCGCCTCGTCCAGGGCCGTGCCCAGGCCCAGTCGCAGGGCGTGGGAGGACTCCCAGGTCTCGTACCGCCGCGCCCCCGGCACCACCTCGTACCCGTAGGCCGACGACCACTGGGCACCGCGTACGTCCGGAGCGGCGGGCCGCGCTCTCTCCCGCAGCTCCCGGTCCACGTACAGCAGGCCCGTTCCGCGCGGTCCGCGCAGGAACTTGCGGCCGGTGGCGACGACGATGCCGCAGCGCATCTCCCTTACGTCGACGGGGAGTTGACCGAGCGACTGCGTGGCGTCCAGCAGCAGCGGCACCCCCGCGCGGGCCGCCAGCGCGCCGACGGCGGCCACCGGCTCCACCAGTCCGGACGACGTGGGGACATGCGCGACGGTCACCAGCGCCGCCGGCTCGCGCAGGGCCGTCTCCAGAGCGCCGAGGTCGACCTGCCCGCTCGCGTCGGCGGGCAGTACCTCCAGCACGATGCCGTGCGAGTCCCGCATCTCCAGCAGGTGCAGGGCGGAGCTGACATAGGTGGAGGGCGAGGCCAGGACGCGGTCGCCCGCCTTGAGCCGGAGGGCTCCGAGCGCCCGCTGCCAGGCGGTGGAGGCGCTGTCCATCAGGGCGATGTCCTGGGGCGCCGCGCCGATCAGCCGGGCCGCCGAGTCGTACACCGCCTCCGTGCGGTCGGCCAGCGCCTCGGCCGCCTCGTAGCCGCCGAGCAGCGACTCCAGGCGCAGATGGTCGGTGACGGCGGCCAGTGTCGCGGCGCTGGGAAGCGCCGACCCGGCCGCGTTCATGTGGTGGGCGTGGCGCATGCCGGGGGTGGCGGCGCGCAGTGCCGCGACGTCGAACGCCGGTGCGCCGGGCGCCGGAGGCGGGACGGTGGCCGCGGTCGTGCCCGTACCGGGAGTCGTGTCGGTGCCGGGAGTCGTGTCGGTGCTCATAGTGCGACGACCACCGCCTTGCGCTCGCAGTACGAGTAGAGGGCGTCGTCGCCCAGGTCCCGGCCCAGGCCCGAGTCGCCGACTCCCCCGAAGGGCAGCGCCGGGTCGAAGATGTTGTAGGTGTTGATCCAGACCGTTCCGGCGCGCAGGCGCGCTGCCATGCGGTGGGCGCGGGAGAGGTCCCTGGTCCACACACCGGCGGCGAGTCCGTAGGAGGTGTCGTTGCCGATGGCGACGGCTTCGTCGTCGTCCTCGAAGGGGATCACTCCCACCACGGGGCCGAAGATCTCCTCGCGGGCGATCCGCATGCTGTTGGTGACGTTCGTGAACAGCGCCGGCTCGACGAAGTAGCCCGGCCTGTCCGGTACTTGACCACCCGTCACCAGTTTCGCGCCCTCGGCGACACCGGCCTCGACGTAGGACAGGACCTGGGTCCGCTGCTCCTCCGAGACCAGCGGGCCGACGGTGATCCCGCCGTCCAGGCCGTTGCCGACGGGGACCTTGCGCACCGCGTCGGCCAGTCGCTCCTCCATCTCCGCCAGGACGGAACGCTGGACCAGCAGCCTGCTGCCGGCCGTGCACATCTGTCCGGAGTGGCCGAAGGCGGCCCGCATCGCGGTGACGACGGCGGCGTCCAGGTCGGCGTCGGCGAAGACGATGTTGGGGCTCTTCCCGCCGAGTTCGAGGGTGAGGCGCTTGACGGTGGGGGCGGCGGCGCCCATCACGATCCTGCCGACCTCGGTGGAGCCGGTGAAGGACACCTTGGCGACCCCCGGGTGCGCGGTGAGCGCGGCACCCACCTCGCCGTCGCCGGTGAGGACGTTGAGCACGCCTGCCGGCAGCCCCGCCTCCTCGCACAGGGCGGCGACGCGGAGCATGGTCAGCGGGGTCTGCTCGGCGGGCTTGACCACGACGGTGCAGCCCGCGGCGAGTGCGGGGGCCAGCTTGAAGCAGCCGGTCATGATGGGGAAGTTCCACGGCAGGATCAGCGCGGCCACCCCGACGGGTTCGGGCACCGTGTAGACGTGGTGTCCCCGGTCGAGGGGCACGACCGTGCCGGCCAGCCGGGCGGGGGCACCCGCGAAGTGCCGGAACGTCCTGGCGCTCATCGCGGTGTCGGCGCGCGAGCGTTCGATCGGTTTGCCGTTGTCGAGGGTCTCCAGTACCGCGAGTTCCTCGGCGTGCTCCTCGATCAGCTCGGCGATCCGGTGCAGTACGCGGCTGCGCCCGGCGACCGGCAGACCGCGCCAGCGGCCGTCCTCGTGCGCCCGGGAGGCCGCGGCCACGGCGTCGTCGACGTCCTGCGGGGTGGCCTGGGCGACCCGGCTCAGTTCGGTCTCCGAGGCGGGGTCGACGACGGGGAACGTCCGGCGCTCGCCGGGAGCGATCCACCGTCCGTCGACGAGGAAGGGTTCCAGCGGCACGGGTCGGGCGTTGAACGCGGGTCGGGCCTTGATCGTGGTCATGGCGTCTTCCGTGAGGTGTGAGCCGACCGCGGGGGCCGGGGTTCGGTACGGAGGGGAGGCCGGCATGCGGCTCAGACGAGGTCGAAGTATTCGCGCTGCTCCCAGTCCGAGACATGCGCCAGGTAGCGCGCGAACTCCGCGCGTTTGATCGTGGTGAGCCAGGAGACGACGTCCTCGCCGAGCGCCTCGGCGAACACCGGGTCCGCGTCGAGCGCGTCCAGCGCCTGGGCGAGCGAACCGGGCAGACCGCGGGCCGCGGGGTCGTACGGATCGGTGGTCGGCGGGCCCGGGTCGAGCCGCCGGGCCATCCCGTCCATCCCGCTGATCACCTGCGACGCGATGTAGAGATACGGGTTCGCCGCCGGCTCGCCGGATCTGTTCTCCAGCCGGGCGCCTCCCCCGCCCTGGGCGTCGACGACCCGCACCATGGCGCCCTTGTTGTCGATGCCCCACACCACCCGGTCGGGGGCCAGGGACATCGGCAGGTACCGCTTGTAGCCGTTGACGGTCGGTGTGGTGAACACGGTGGCGGCGGGCGCGTGTTCCAGCAGTCCGGCGAGGTAGTGGCGGCCCACCGAGGACAGCGCCTCTCCCTGCACCGCCCCCGCCGACTCCCCCGGCTGCGGGCCTGGCGCCGGGTCGAAGGCGGCCTCGCCGGTCGACCGGGACCGCAGCGACTGGTGCAGATGCCAGCCGCTCGACGCGGTCTCCGCCACGGCGGGCCGCGCCATGAACGTCGCGTGGTAGCCGTGCCTGCGGCAGATCTGCCGCACCGCCGCACGGGCCAGCAGCGCGTCGTCCGCCGCCCGCGCCGCGCCCCGCGCGTCGAGAGTCAGCTCCAGCTGGCTGGGCCCGAACTCCAACTCCAGGGAACGCAACGGCAGATCGAGTCCGGTGAGCCCTCGGTACAGCAGGTCCACCAGCTCGTCGAGCCGGTCCAGCCCTTCCTCGTGCAGCAGTTGCGAGCCGCCGCTCAGCGGCTCGACCTCCGGTGCGGGTCCTGGTGCGCCAGGGCGCCCCACACCCACCGACGCGGTCCCGCCCCCCGAAGGACGGGACGCGGGCCGGTACACATGGAACTCCAGCTCCACACCGACCGTGAGGTCGTACCCCGTGTCCGCCAGCGCGGCCAGCCTGTCGCGCAGCAGTCCGCGCGAGCAGAACGCCGCCGGGGTGCCGTCGGGGTGGTAGAGGTCGCACAGGATCCACCCGGTCCGCTCGGCCCACGGCAGCACCCGGAACGTCGTCATGTCCGGCACCAGCACGATGTCACCGGCCCCGCTGAAGCGCCCGTCGGCCAAGCCGTCGCCGCCCGAGAAGACCGGAAAGACCGTCCGGCCGGAGCTGTCCTTCAGCAGCAGGGACGACGGCGCGGTGACGCCCGATCGCAGGGCGCCGGGCACCGCCTCCCGGGTCAGCGTCTTGCCCCGCAGCACGCCGTGCTGGTCGGCGAAGGAGAACCGCACCTTGTCCAGGCCGAGTTCGTCGATCACCCGGCGTACGTGTCCGGCGGCCACGTACTGCCGCTCGTCCCACAGGCCGTGCCGCTCGACGAACCCGCCCGTTCCGGCGGAGGTCAGCGGGCGGGCACCGGGTCCGTCGCCGCCCTGCGCCCTCGGCCGCTCGTCAGCGCTGCGCACGGGGCACCTCCCGCCCCGCCCACGGGGATCGCGCGCGCCGCTCCGACTCCCGTAGCCGCCACGCCTCTTCCCAGCCGTCCGCGGGGGTGATGGTGTCGATGGCCAGGGGCCCGGTCAGCTCCTCGGCCTCCCGCGCGTCGAGCGGCAGACCTGGCACCGGATTGCCGCTCTCGAACGAGGTGATCGCCTTGAGCAGCAGACGGCGGTTGGCGGTCACGGCACGGTCGGACACCCCGAGCCGCTCGACGGTCCGGTCCTGCACCGGCCCCATGCTCTCCACGGCCCACTGGTCATGGACGTTGATGTCCAGTCCCATGCCGGTGTACGTGAGTTCCCGCTGCTCCCTGGGATCGAAGCCCCAGTCGTTCGTACGGTTGCGCAGCGGCCGGTAGTCGGGGAGCGAGACCTCGGCCAGGCGCTGGGCCAGTAGTGTTTCCTGGTCGGTGACCTCCTCGAAGTCGTAGAGGATCATGAACCAGTAGTGGTTCTCGTCGTCGATCGGGACGTGCCACTGGCAGAAGGCCTTGCCGTTGCCGAAGGGCACCACGAAGGCGTTGGGGAACACCAGGTTGGTGATCCGTACATGCCGGACGTCCTCGGTGAGGTCGCGCAGCGCGAAGACCCGCAGGCCGTGTTCGGCGCTCTCCACCTCGATGTCCGGGCGGAAGCTGGCCCCCACAAGTTCCGAGAGCTTCTTCCCGGTGCCCTCCACCTCTTCGCTGAACTGCTGCCCGTACACCTCGCGCGGGTCCTCGCCCACGAAGCGGTGCAGGAAGGAGACATGGCTCGGGTCGATCCCGCCTTCCACCCCCTGCAGCCAGTTGCACTCCCACCATCCCTTGAAGGCGAAGGTGTACTCCTCGGGAGCGCGGAAACAGTCGTACGCCGGGAAGGGTGGCGGGTCGCCGGTGCCGAGGTAGGCGAAGACGATGCCGTTGCGCTCCACGCAGGGGTAGCTGGGGATGCGCACCTTGGCGGCGAAGTTGCTGTGCTCCGGTTCCGCGGGCTGTTCGAGACAGCGGCCGTCCGGCCCGTACAGCCAGCCGTGGTAGAGACACCGCAGCCCGCCGCTCTCCCGGCGTCCGAAGGAGAGGTCGACGCCCCGGTGGGCGCAGAACCGTCCGACGAGCCCCCACCCTCCGGTCCCGGCCGCCTCCTCCCCCGCACCTTGCGCGTGGTCACCTGGCGCGTGGCCACCTTGAGCGTCGTCACCTTGAGCGTCGTCGTCCCGGCGGAAGAGGACCAGGTCCTCGCTCATGATGCGGATCGCCTTGACCGGTCGCTCGTCGGACATCTCCGAGACGAGGGCGACCGGCTGCCAGTAGGCGCGCATGAGCTGCCCGAGGGGCGTGCCCGGACCAGTGCGCGTCACGCGCTCGTTGTCCTCGCGTCTCAGCATCGCTCACCTCGTGCATCCGATTGCTTATTGATTGGATCCAATGCTTACACATCGAGATCCAAAGCGACAGGGTCAAATTTTCGGGAGCCACATCACGGTCTTCCTCGACCGGACTCCCGGGACCTCAACTCCGCTACAAGGAGGCCTACTTGAGTGGTCTGGTCACCGTCGCCCGGGTTCCCGCGTCAGGGGAGCCCGAGCATGACGGCCATCGCGGTGACCATGAGCGCACCGCCCGCCTCGCCCAGCAGACGCGCACGTCTGCCCGGCGGGAGCGCGGTGATCCGGGGCGGCCAGGCCTGCCGGACGAGCACCACGCCCGCCCGCGCCACGCTCCAGCACGCGACGGACAACAGCACCGGCCCCGGCGCGAGTTCGGCCGGCGTGAAGTCGGCCGACACGAGGCCGGCGACACCTGCCCCGCCGTGGTGGCTTTGTCCTACAACCGCGGTGACCGCCGTCAGCAGCGCCATCGCGGCCAGATTCACCGCCTCGGCGGCTCTGCGGAACACACATCCCGCCCGCAGCTCCCACAGAGTGGCACCGCCGAGCGCGACGGCACCCGCCACCCACAGCCCCCGGTCACCGGCTCCGGGAGTCATCGCCGCCATACAGGCCAGCGCGACCGCGTGCGGCAGCCATTGCGGCACGGGTGACGGCAGGTGTCCGGCGAGGCACAGCACCCCGCCCACCAGCCCTGTCACCCACAGCACCTCATGCATGGGGCGCGCACCGGGCGGACCGGTCCACCCCCGTGCCGGTCTCGGCGGACACCGGCCGACGGAGAGGGGTACGCGCCCCGGGCCGGGCGGCACTCCGGTAGGGAGGTTCGCTGCCACACCGGAGAAGGAACGAAGGGGATGACGTGCTCACGGTCCTCCTGATGTCACTCGCGTGGGACGACCCCCTCGCAGATACGGACAAACCTGAGCGATACATGTTTCGTACCCGACCGGCCCCTGTTTCTCAGCGGTAACAGCTGTCACTTCGCCTGGGCGAGCTGGACCGCGTCCGGCCCCGCCGGGAAACGCAGTTGCCCGGTCGTGTCGTGCACGGCCCGCCACACCGTCTCGGCGACGTCGCTCTCCTTGGTGAACAGGGCCTGGCCCGTGAAGTCGCCCATGACCTTCTCCGCCCACGGCGCGTAGGGCGCGGGGATCAGTTCGTCCAGTGCCCCGCCGCCCGTCGCCCTGGCCGCGAAGTTCGTCGTCAGACAGGCGCCCGGCTCGACCGTCTTCGCCTGCACGCCGAAGGGCGCGAGTTCCAGCGCGAGGGACGCGGTGAATCCCTCGACGGCCATCTTGCTCGCCTTGTAGACGGCCGAGAGGGGCATGTGTCCCAGCACCACGCTGGAGGTCACGTTGACCACCACGCCGGAGCCGCGCTCACGGAACTGGGGCAGTACCGCCTGCGTCACGGCCATCACGCCGAACGTGTTGGTCTCGAAGACCTCCCGCACCCGGGCCATGGGCGTCCCCTCGAACACGCCGATCAGCGGGACACCCGCGTTGTTGACCAGGACGTCGACGGGTCCCGCCGCTTCCAGCGCGGCGGTGACCGTCTCGGGCTTGGTCACGTCGAGTTCGACGACCCGGAGGCGATCCGACCGGGGCAGGAGGTCCGCCCTCGGAGTACGCATCGTGGCGATGACGGTCCACCCCTGCGAGTGGAAGTACAGGGCGGTCTCCCGCCCGTATCCGGAAGAGACACCGGTGATCAGAACTGTCTTCATGCTGTGCTCCCTGCGGGATGATGGGATCCGCGCGAGAGAGGCATGTTCCTACTCCCGGCGGAAGAACCGACATTCCCAGTGAAGCGCTGTGAGCTGTGAAGATGTTAGAAGCATCCTCGCTCCCTCTTGCACGATCCTCCCAGCCGCCTCAGGCCGGGGGGTCACCCCAGGCCATGCTCGCTCAGGGAAGGACACCCGCCGGAGCACCTGTCGGGGCACCCGCCGGAGCGCCCGGAGTGCGTACGGCGTCGCGCAGCCGGGCCGCGTCCTGGCTCGGGGGCGCGCCGAACTGGCGGCGGTACTCGCGGCTGAACTGTGACGGGTTGTCGTAGCCGACGCGCCGGCCGACTCCGGTGACCTCGCCCGGGTGGGTGGCGAGCAGCAGCCGGGCCTCCTGCAGCCGGATCTGCTTCTGGAACTGGATGGGGCTCATCGCCGTCACCGCTTGGAAGTTGCGGTAGAAGGCGGAGACGCTCATGCCGGACATGCGCGCCACGTCCTCGACCAGGAAGGGTTCCGCGTAGTGCTCGCGGATCCAGCCGACGGCCCGGGAGACATGGCTCAACCGGCTGTCCGCGAGGCCGAGTTGGCGGACCGTGGCGCCCTGCTCGCCGGTGATCACGCGCCACAGGATCTCGCGTTTGACGAGCGGGGCCAGTACGGCGCGGTCGCGGGGCTCGTCGAGCAGGCGCACCATCCGGACCACCGCGTCGAGCAGCGCGGGCGAGGCGTCGCTGACGGCCATCGCCGACGGCGCCCCGCCTTCCGGGCGGGGGTTGTCACCGGGGCCGGCCCGCAGGAGCAGTTCGGCGACGGCGGACGGTTCGAGGGTGAGTCCGAAACCGAGGGCCGGCTGCTCGGGTTCGACCTGGAGGAACTGCCCGGTGACGGGCAGGTCGACGGACGCGACGAGATACTGCCCGGCGCCGTACTCGTAGACCCGGTCGCCCAGCGCGAGGCGTTTGGCGCCCTGGGCGATGACGGCGAGCACCGTGCCCGACATGGAGGGCGCCGGCGGATCCGGCCGGTCGACCTTCGAGATCAGGACGCCGTCGACGGCGGTGGTCCAGTCGGGCCGCGCGTGCCGGGCCAGCAGGGTTCGAAGCTCTTCGAAACACATGGGTCCATTGCAGCACCATTCGGCTTTCCCGCTCCGGCCACCGCGAGGATTGTGCAAGCAGCGACGAGCATCGGTCTAACGTTTCCGCAGGTCAGCTCGGTTCAATGGAATCACCGCACCACATCGCGCTCCATCAGCCAAGAAGATCGAGAAGATCAAAAAAGGCTGAGAAAACCGAGAGGAAGCCGTCCGATGATCGCCGCTTATGGGTTCAACGCCGTGCTGACCGCCAGGCCCGGGATGGGGGACCGGCTGGTCGACCTGCTGCTGACCGGCCTGGACGAGGGCAGTCCCGGCGCGAGCGAACACTGCCTCGTCTACCTCGTCTCCCGTTCCGCGTCCGACCCCGATGTCGTCCAGGTCACCGAGGGATGGAGCAGCGAGGAGGACCATCACCGGATCTTCGCCGGTGAGGCCGCGCAGGCCATCGTGGCGGAGATCGACGGGCTGCTGGCCCAGGAGTCCGCGTACACCGACTACGTCCCGGTCCGCGGGAAGGCCACCTTCTGACGCGACCACGCCACGCCACGCCCCACACCGTCCCACCCTGCCCCGCCTGTCACCACCCACCGGCCCACCCCTCACGAGAGGCAACGACCATGACCACCACCCCCCGACCCGACCTGGACCCCGAACTGCGTGCCCTGCTGGGCGACATGCCGCTGATCCCGCGGCTCACCCCGGAGGTTCTCGCCCAGCTGCGCCAACTCCCGCCCACACCGGTCGACTTGCTGCTCTCCCCTCGGGAGGCCGACCGGCGCGAGGTCACCACGCCCGCCAAGGACGGCGCCCCGATCCCCCTGTCGGTCTTCAGCCCCGCGAACGCCGATCGCGGCACGGCCTCCCCCTGCGTCTACTGGATGCACGGCGGCGGAATGGTCATGGGTGACCGCTTCTCGCAGCTCGACATCCCGCTGGAGTGGCTGGACGCGTTCGGGGCGGTCGTGGTCTCCGTGGACTACCGGCTCGCGCCGGAGGCCACCGGTACGACCCTGGTCGAGGACTGCTACCAGGGCCTGCTCTGGATCACCGAGCACGCCGGGGAACTCGGAATCGATCCCGGCCGGATCATCGTCGCCGGCGCCAGCGCGGGCGGCGGCCTCGCGGCCGGGGTCGCGCTGCTCGCCCGTGACCTCGGCGGCCCGGCGATCGCCGGGCAGATACTGATCTGCCCCATGCTCGACCATCGCAACACCAGCGTCTCCAGCCGCCAGTACGCGGACGGTCCCGGCGTCTGGACCCGCGAGATGAACGAGTTCGGCTGGCATGCCGTCCTCGGCCGCCTCGACGGCGCCGGGGACCTCGGGGACCTCCCGGACCCCGGCGGCGAGGATGTGTCCCCGTACGTCTCCCCCGCCCTGGCCGGCAATCTCTCGGGCCTGCCGACCACCTACATCGACACCGGCTCGGCGGAGGTCTTCCGCGACGAGGACACCGACTACGCCACCCGCATCTGGGCGGCCGGCGGCCAGGCCGAACTCCACGTCTGGGCGGGCGGATTCCACGGATTCGACGCCCTCTTCCCACAGGCGCCCATCTCGGTCACGGCCCGCCGGACCCGTACGGACTGGCTTGCCCGGCACCTCGGCCGGAGTCGTGCGGCATAGTCGTCGACGGTCCCGGGTGAGCACGGCCGAAAACATGTGCCACGGGTGAGGAACTCCCAGCAAGCAATGGTCAATTCAAGCCGTTGTCTTGTCACATCCATGACAACCTGTGCATCGGATGTCACTCTGCTGTCGAACGTTCACCCTTCGTTCACAGCGTCACACCCCCCACCCACACATCCCCCGTACCCCCACGTCTCACGCGCCGCCGAGTTCTCCGGCGCCTTCGTGTGCACCTCGTGCTGCGCTTCTTCCCGCTCCACCCCCCTTTCGGGCCGGCCGTACCCCGTCGGCCCGCTCACCGTCGGCGTCCACCAGACGTCGGCCGTCGCAGGAGGAGAAGACATTGTCCGGGCCCCATCGCTTTGCCCACCGGCGCAGACGCGCCGCAGCTCTCGCCCTCACCACCGCGAGCTCGCTGCTCGTCCTCGGCGTCCAGGGCGCACCCGTGTCCGCCGCGCCCGCCGACCCCGGCTCCGGCCCCTCGAAGATCATCGCCACACCGCGCGCCGGGGCAGCCCAGCCCGCCCTGTCGCCCGCCGCGCGTACCGCGCTGCTCAAGAGCGCGACCGCGAAGTCCGGTGACACGGCGAAGCAACTCGGCCTCGGCTCCCACGAGAAGCTCGTCGTCAAGGATGTCGTCAAGGACGCCGACGGTACGACCCACACCCGGTACGAGCGCACGTACGCCGGGCTTCCGGTCCTCGGCGGCGACCTGGTGCTGCACGTGAAGAAGGGCCGCACCACCACGTCCAAGGCGACCCGCGCCACCATCACGGTGCCGACGACCACGCCGAAGATCTCCGCGACCGGCGCAGCCGACAAGGCGCTGGCCGTCGGCAAGGCCGCCGATGTGGAGAAGTCCGCGATCGAGGGCAAGCCCCGGCTCGTGGTGTGGGCCGCCGGGTCCGCCAAGCCGGTCCTGGCCTGGGAGTCCGTCGTCGAAGGGGTACAGGACGACGGCACGCCCAGCGAACTGCACGTCGTCACCGACGCGCGCACCGGGAAGGTCGCCGCCGAGTACGAGGGCGTGCACACCGGAGCGGGCCACGGCCAGTACAACGGCGACGTGTCCGTCGGCAGCACGCTCTCCGGTTCCTCGTACCAGCTCGTCGACGGCGACCGCGCCGGGCAGCGTACGTACGACCTGAACCAGGGGACGTCCGGTACGGGCACCCTCTTCACGGATGACAACGATGTCTGGGGCGACGGCACTCCGGGCAACCGGCAGACCGCCGGCGTGGACGTCGCCTTCGGCGCGGCGGCGACCTGGGACTACTACAAGGACGTCCACGGCCGCAACGGCATCCGCAACGACGGTGTGGCCGCCTACAGCCGCGCCCACTACGGCAACAACTACGTCAACGCCTTCTGGCAGGACTCCTGCTTCTGCATGACGTACGGGGACGGCGCGGGCAACGCGGCGCCGCTGACGTCGCTCGACGTGGCGGCCCACGAGATGAGCCACGGCGTCACCGCCGCGACCGCGGGCCTGGTGTACTCGGGTGAGTCGGGCGGCCTCAACGAGGCGACCTCGGACATCTTCGCCGCGGCCGTCGAGTTCAACGCCAATCTTGAGGCGGACGTCCCCGACTACCTGGTCGGCGAGAAGATCGACATCAACGGCAACGGCACGCCGCTGCGGTACATGGACAAGCCCTCCAAGGACAGCCGCTCCCGCGACTACTGGGACGCCTCGCTGGGCAGCATCGACGTCCACTACTCCTCCGGTCCCGCGAACCACTTCTTCTACCTGCTCTCCGAGGGCAGCGGGGCGAAGACGGTCAACGGGGTCGCCTACGACAGCCCGACCGTCGACGGCGTGCCGGTGGCGGGCATCGGCATCGAGAACGCGGCCGACATCTGGTACCGCGCGCTGTCGACGTACATGACCTCGACGACCAACTACGCGGCTGCCAGGACCGCGACGCTGCAGGCCGCGACCGATCTCTTCGGGGCCTACAGCGACACCTACCTCGCCGTCGCCGCCGCCTGGGCGGGCATCAACGTCGGTGACCGCATCGCGCTCGGGACCAACCTCTCCCCGATCGCCGACCAGCTCTCCGGCGTCGGCCAGGACGTGTCCCTGCAGATCGAGGCCTACACCACCAACTCGGACTCGGGCCTGACCTACGAGGTCACCGGCCTGCCCGACGGTCTGACCGCGAGCGACAGCGGGCTGATCTCCGGTGTCCCGACAGCCACCGGCACCAGCGAGGTGACCGTGACGGTCACCGACGGCACGGGTTCGACCGCGTCGGACACCTTCGAGTGGCGCGTGGCGAACATCTACGGCAGCTCCACCCGTGTCGACATCCCCGACAACGGTGCCGCGGTCGAGTCGCCCATCACCATCACGGGCCGCCCGGGCAACGCCTCGGCGACCACCGAGGTGTACGTCAACATCGTCCACACCTACCGCGGCGACCTGACGGTCGATCTGGTGGGCCCCGACGGGACCGTGTACTCGCTGCTGAACCGCAGTGGGGGTTCGGCGGACAACGTGGACCAGACCTTCACGGTGAACGCCTCGGCGCAGCCGGTCGACGGCACGTGGAAGCTGCGGGTGCGTGACGTGGCGGCGATCGACGTGGGCTACATCCAGCAGTGGCGCATCACTCCGTGACGCTCCCTGACAGCCAGGACGCCTTCTGACGCCCTGTCGACATGACAGCCCGCCCGCTCGGACCGTGCCATGGTCAGGGCGGGCGGTGCCGTGTGCGGGCCTGCGGTCCTACCGGCGCGGCCCGAGCCGTTCCGGTGCGGTCGTGTACGGCAGGCCGTCGAGCGGGAGGTCGGTGAGGAAGCGCAGGACCAGGTCGGCGTACTCGGCCTCCCGCTCCAGATGCACCATGTGGTCGGCGTCGCGGACCAGCAGGAAGGTCGAATCGGCGATGGCGGCTGCCACGGCACGGCACTCGTCCGGAGTGCTGACGTCGTCGTGCTCGCCGGTGAACACCAGCGCGCGCACGGCGTCGATGGTCTCGGACGGGAGCGGGTCCGCGGCCAGGAGGCGGCGGTGGCACACGGCGTGGCGGCGGGCCGCGGCCGGGGTGATGCGGGCGAACTGCCGGTGCAGCATCCGTGCCACGGTGGCCGCCTGGGAGACCTGGTCCCGCAGAGCGGTGTTCAGCAGCGTGGCGACGGCGCGGCCCGCGATCTCGTCCGAGCCGGAGTCCGAGAGCGACCCGTCGACGTCGTCCGCGAGGGCGGCGCGGGCACTCCACACCTGCTCGCAGTCGGAGACCAGGCGCGGGTTCATCCGGTGCGTGGCACCCGCCAGGACGAGCCGTGCGACCCGCGCCGGCCGGCTCAGGGCGGCGCGGTAGGCGATCGGCGCGCCGTACGAGGCGCCCAGGAGGTTGATCCGGTCGAACCCGAGCCGGTCGGTGACCCGCAGGGCGGCCTCGGCGAGCGCGTCGAAGCCCTGCTCGGCGGGCAGGTCGTCGGCTGTTCCGACGCCGGGCAGGTCGACGAACACCAGCGGCATGTGGGCGCTGAGCCTGCGCTCCAGCCGGGGCCACGCGTACATGTCCTGGAGGGCGCCACCGAGCAGGAGCAGGGGTTCGGTGACCGGGGGCCGGTCCGAGGTGATGACGCGGCAGGTGTAGCGCAGGCCGCGCCATTCCAGGGGTACCAGTTCCTCCCTCGTCTCCTCGGGCGCGTTCCACTCGGGCGGGTTCCACACGGAGGGGACGGTCGCCATCACGGGTTCCCGGCGGCTCGGCTCGCGATGAGGTCGGCCAGGGCGTTGACGGTGGGGGCGCACGAGAGTTCGTCCTCGGTGAGGAACAGGCCCATGCGGTCCTCCAGTTGCATGGACAGCACGGTCACGGCCATGGAGTCGATGCCGGCGTCGGCCAGGGTGGCGTCGGCGGTGATGGGCGCGGGGGGCAGTCCGGCCTGCGCCGTGAGGATGCCTTTGAGTTCTTCCAGCACGTGCTTGGTTTCCTTACGTTCCTGGGCAGATGGATCTCTACAGCTCCGCGGTGATGCCCGGGGGCCATACGAGGCTGGTGGCGGCCCAGGCGAGCCCGCTGCCGAAAGCGACAACGAGCACGCGGTGCCCAGGTTTCAGCTGCCCCTCGTCCGCGGCGTGGGCGAGCAGCAGCGGGACGGAGGCCGCCGCGGTGTTGCCGACGTGGGCGATGTTGGAGGGCGTGCGCTCGGGCGGGATGCCGAGGGCGTCGGCCACGGAGGCGGCGATGCGCCCGTTGGCCTGGTGGACGACCAGCCGGTCGACCTGGTCGAGCGTCCATCCGGCGGCCTGCGCCGCGTCCCGGGCGGCCTGGCTCATCCGGCGCACCGCGTGCCGGAAGACCTCGTTACCGCGCATGTGAACGAAGAAGTCGCCCGCGGGCGCGGTGTCCCGCCGGTCGCGTTCACGGGCTCCGCCGGCCGGGATGACGATGGCGTCGGCGAGTGAGCCGTCGCTTCCCCAGGCGAACGGTCCGAGGCTGCCGTCCTGTCCCGCGAGTCCGGCCTCCAGGACCACGGCTCCGGCGCCGTCGCCGAAGAGCGGGGCCGTCGCGCGGTCGTCGGAGTCGATGATGGCGGACATCGTCTCCGCGCCCACGACGAGGACCCTGCGGGCGCTGCCCGCGCTGATGAGGCCGGCGGCGACGGCCGACGCGTACACGAATCCCGCGCAGCCGGCGGTGACGTCGAAGGCGATCGTGTCGCGCAGGCCGAGCCGGTGGGCGACCGCGGGCGCGGTGGCCGGGCAGTGGTGGTCCGGGGTGGTCGTGGCCAGGACGAGGGCGTCGACGTCCGTGACACCGGCCGACCGCATCGCGCGTCGCGCCGCTTCGACGGCGAGATCTCCCGTGGACACCGTCGTGTCCGCGCGGCGACGCTCCTGGATGCCGATTCTCTCCCGGATCCACTCGTCGCTGCTGTCCAGCCGGGAGCACAGTTCGTCGTTGGTCACGCGGCGGGGTGGAAGATGGGAGCCCACGCCCGTCACCACCGCGGCCGGCCCCTGCGGTTCACGGAGTTCCGCACTCGAAACGTTCATTTACTAAGCGTACTTGAGTGAAGGCGGAGAGTTATCTGCGGGCCCGGCCCCTCGTGGGACGGGAGGGGGCGAGGGTGGGGCGGGAGCGGCGGCGGGCGCGTCGGAGCGGTCCGCGCAAGGGAGTTCGAACCATCATGAACGGGTTCATATAGGCTGCGTACGCTGCCCTTTGCCGCCTTGTTCCTTCCCCGGGAGAGTCTTTCAGTGACCGTAGTGACCGCTCAAACCGAACCGGCCGTTCCGCCCGTCGACCAGGTGCCCGCGCAGGCTGCCGCGGAAACCGGGGAGTTCTGGGTCGAGCCCGAGGCGTCCGTCGACGGGGTTCCGGCGGACGGGGCGCACGAGGTGGCTCCGGACGCCGGGGCGCACTCCGAGGCTCCGGCGGACGCGGCGCACGCCGAGGCTCCGGCCGACGGGACGGACGCCGAGGTCGCCGACGACGAGGCGCACGCCGACGTCACGCCGGAGGACGTGCCCGCCGAGGTCGCGCGCGACGCCCAGGACTTCGGGGCGTACGTGCGGGCCGGCGGCTGGGCGTTCGCGCTGAAGGTGGCGCGCAGCGTGCGGCCCGGCGGCGAGACGCCGGGTGAGACGCGGAAGGTCTCCGCGAAGGCCTTCGCCGAGCTGGCCGGGTGCTCGCCCGAGCGGGTCATGCGCTACTACAAGGCGTGGGACAAGGCGGCCGACGACGGTCTCGTCCCGTACTTCGAGGCACTGGCGCCCGGGCAGGACGTGGAGCTGCCGGACTCCGACGTGTGGCACTCGTACTACGTCTCCCGGTCCAGCGCCTCCTCCGAGCGCGGCACGGCGATCACCGCGGCGGCCGAGGCCGAGGGCATCCGGCCGACGAAGGCCCTGGAGGTCGCCGAGAACCCCACCGCGCTGCGGGCGGCGATCCTCGCCGACCCCTCCACGGCGAAGGCGGCCCGCGCGGCGCTCCTCGACCGACTCCAGGAGGACCCGGCGCTGCAGACGGAGTGGGCCCGTGACATCGCGCGCACCGACGACCTGAAGAAGGCGGTGGCCACCGAGACGCAGGCGGCCAGCCGCATCGGCTATGTCCGTGACATCGTGGAGAACGGCCAGGTCAAGACGCCCGCCGGGCAGACCATCGACGCCCCCGCGGAGCTGCGCGCCGAGGCCGAACGCCACCTCTCGCTCATCGACGAACTGGACGAGACCGAGGACACCAGCGAGTGGGCCTCCGAGGCGTTCGACTCGATGAAGGACATCGTCGCCCAGACCATCCAGGCCGATCCCGAACTCCGCCTCCAGGAGCGGCGTACGAAGTTCTACAGCAGCCTGCAGAAGGCGACGAAGGTCTTCGAGGACCTGACCTTCGACGACGCCGACGACCTCGACACCCTCTACGAGGACGACATGCTTCAGCGCCTGGAGGAGCTCCAGGAGGCCATCAGCAGCTGCATCACCACCCTGCGCAAGGCGGCGCCGGGCAAGTGAGCGTTACGCCCTGACGGGGCGGGAACCGGTCGGCCGGCCGTCACTCCTCGAACGGCCGTCACTCCTCGAACGGCGCCGCGAGCAGGAGATCCTCCACCGTGGGCACCGGGAAATCGGGGAGGTGACGGCGGCCGACCTCGGCGAAGGGGTGCAGGAGCACCGACATGGGTTTGGTGCGGCACAGCGAGAGAATGTTGTCGAGCGCGTCCTGCTTGAAACCCTCCCTGGGGAAGGCCGCCAGTATTTCCTCAAGGGTGTCGGGCGGAATGCGGTCCAGCTCGTTCCCCGAGAAATCGACCCCCGATCCCACGGAGACCATCGCGATCTCCGGCCTCTTGCGGGCGGCGATACCGGCGTTGGTGTGCAGCGCGATGGCGTCCCAGACGACCGCCACACGTTCGGCCGACATGTGCTGCTCCCGCAGGAACCGCTGTGCGGCGTCGGCGCCGTCGACCTCGAAGCGCTCGTCCGGGGTCCGGTACGCCGTGACCAGCCCGAGGTCGTGCAGAGCAGCGGCGACGAACGCGAGTTCCCTGTCGTAGGGAACGCCGCGCCGGTCGCACAGCAGGGAGCCGAAAAGGTACGTCCTCATGACGTGGTTGTAGAGCGTCACCGAGGACACGCTCCGTACGAACTGCGCGGTTTTCACCGCCAGTTCGCTGGTCGGGATGCGCACTCCGGCCACAGACCTGGGGAGGGCGCCCGCAGCGGGGGCCGAGGTGTTGGCGCGCGTCGCCGGTCCCGCCGCGGCGGCGGGGGAACCGGACACCGCGCCGGCGAGCGCGGAGACCGCGCCGATCGCGGCGACACCGGCCCCGCGCCCGAGTGCCGTGCGCCGGGTGACACCTTTCCCTGCGCCGCTCCCGCCGGAATCACTCGAACGGGCATCGCTGGAACGGGAATTACCGATACGGCAATTCTTCGTACGGTAACTGCTCGTACGGGAATTACTCGTGCCGTCATTGCTCTTGTCGGACATGCGGACAGCCTTCTCGTCGGCGGTTGATGCCACGAGCCTATGGACGGTGCCGCGGAGCAGACAGCGGCGAAAATGCCGAGCAACTCCGGATTCTCGCCAGCAGGGCGGTCAACCGGCCTGTTCCACCGGTGGAATCCGGTTGAAGATGTCCTTCAGCGTGTTCCGCATCCCCATGCGGAAGATTTCCGCGGGGTGTTCGCCGAGGAACGTGGTGTGCCCGAACACCTCCAGGACGACCAGGCCGTGCATGTGCCCCCACGCGCTCATGACGAGTGCGGTCAGGATCGGCGGCAGAGCGTCCTGACCGGTCGGCGGCAACGCGTCCAGATACGCGACGAACGCGGGCGACAGCTCGGAGGCGTCGACCGCGGCCAGTTGTGCCGGGGTGAAGCCGTCGAACATCTCACGCTCGAAGATCGCGCCCATCCGGCGCACCGCCTGGGTGGTCGCACCCTCGACGGGAGCCTCGTAGTACCGCAACGGTGTGCCGTACAGCAGCTGGAACCGCTCGGGATGGTCGACGGCCCACCGGCGATAGCCCTCGGCCGCGGTCACCACCCGCTCCATGGCCGAGTCCTCCCGCGAGGCGTCGACGGCGGCCTGGACGGCGTCGCCCAGGGCTTCGTACGCCTTGGCTATGAGGGCCGTGACCAGCTCGTCCCGGCTCGGGAAGTAGTGGTAGAGCGCCTGCACGGTCATGCCCAGGCTCCGGGCGACGGCACGCAGGGACAGGGCCGCGGGGCCGTTCTCGGCGATCTGGCGTTCGGCCGCGTCCAGGATCTCCTGGGTGGCGGCCGCTCGGCGCCGCTGACGCAGAGAGGGCAGGGCGGCCATGTGTTCGTCGACGGGCATGCGCAGACCGTACGACGTCAACTGCCGCCGTGTACGCCGAATTCGTAAACCGAGAAGAAAATCTGACACTGTCAGGCGGACCGCACGCCGCTCGGCCGCCCCATCGCACAGTCGGCCCGACCGCTCAACCGCGCAGTTCCGCGTTGAGCCGTGCGGCCTGGCGTGTGAGGTGGTCCCGCTCGGGGAGGCTGGGCGCCGACCGGGCGGCCTCGGCGTAGAGCCGTGCCGCGGTCGCCAGGTCGCCGTCCCGCTCGTGCAGATAGGCCGCGACGGCCGTGTGACGGGGCAGCGAGGCGTCGAGTTGCGCCAGGGCGGTCAGGCCGGCGCGCGGGCCGTCGGCCTCGCCCACCGCGACGGCCCGGTTGAGGCGCGCCACCGGGTTGCCGGTCAGGCGTACCAGCTCGTCGTACCACTCGACGATCTGCACCCAGTCCGTCTCCGCGGCGCACCGGGCGTCGGCGTGCAGCGCGGCGACGGCGGCCTGCGCCTGGAACTCGCCCAGCCGGTCGCGGGCGAGGGCCGCCTGGAGAATGTCGACCCCCTCCGCGATCAGCCGGGTGTTCCACAGGCCTCGGTCCTGCTCCGCGAGGGGTACGAGCCTGCCGTCGGCGCCGGTCCGTGCCGGGCGCCGCGCGTGATGCAGCAGCATGAGTGCCAGCAGACCCGCCACCTCCTCGTGCCTGGTCCCGGCGGCGAGGCTGCGGGTGAGCCGGATCGCCTCGGCGGCCAGGTCGACATCACCGGAGTAGCCCTCGTTGAAGACCAGGTAGAGCACGCGCAGGACCGTGGCGACGTCACCGGGCTGGTTGAAGCGGCTGTCCGAGACGGTCCGCTTGGCCCGGCTGATCCGCTGGGCCATGGTCGCCTCCGGCACCAGGTAGGCCTGGGCGATCTGCCGTGTGGTCAGGCCGCCGACCGCGCGCAGGGTGAGGGCGACGGCCGAGGCCGGGGTCAGGGCCGGGTGCGCGCACAGGAAGTACAGCTGGAGCGTGTCGTCGGCCGCCTCGCCCGGGCCGGGCACGGGCTCGCGGTCGACGCGTACCTCACGGTGCCGCCGGGAGGTGTCGGCGCGGACGGCGTCGAGGAACTTGCGCCAGGCCGCCGTGACCAGCCAGCCCTTGGGGTCCCGCGGCGGGTCGTCCGGCCATACGCGCACGGCCTCGACGAGGGCGTCCTGCACGGCGTCCTCGGCCGCCGCGAAGTCGGCTCCGCGGCGGACGAGGACGGCGAGCACGGCGGGCGTGAGCGTCCGCAGCAGGGTCTCGTCCACCGTGTGTCAGTCCGTGACGGTCACGCACGGGGACAGGAACGGCCGTACTTCCAGCCACTCCTGCACCGGCTTCCCGCCCGCGCCCGGCGCCGCGGACAGCTCGCCGGCCACTTCGAGCGCCCGCTCGTAGGTCTCGACGTCGATCACCATCCAGCCCGCGATCAGGTCCTTGGTCTCCGCGAACGGGCCGTCGGTGACCGGCGGCCGTCCCTCGCCGTCGTGGCGCACGAACGTGCCCTCCGACGACAGGGCCTGGCTGTCGACGAACTCGCCGCTGCCTTCGAGCCGCTCCGCGAAGTCACTCATGTACTGCATGTGGGCCGAGACCTCCTCCGGCGTCCACCGGTCCATCGGCACGTCGTTGAGGGATGGGGGCCCGCCCCGGTAGTGCTTGAGAAGCAGGTACTTGGCCATCGTGTTCTCCCTGGTGCGGTACGGCCCCTTGCGGCCGTGTTCACTGCGAGGACGGAGCCGCGCGCGGGTTCTCGACATCACCCCGGAAAATCTTTTCCCGGACTTCGGGGACACCGCGGAAGGAGGCTACAACCGGCCGTCGACCGGGCGGGTGAACCCGTGCGCACGAGGCGGCTTAACCTTCTCTCCGTCGGGTCGCGGCGTATGTCGCGCATGCCCGGCGTGTCGGTTGCGGCGGTGGGCCGTGCAGTGAATGGGGTGGGGATGTCCAGACATCGGTTGTCCAAGAAGGGGCGCTACATCGCGTGGACGGCGGCGGGGGCCGTCGTCGTCGCGGGTGGCGGGGTCATGGCGCAGACCTCGATGGCGGCCACGACGTGGCCCGCGCAGAAGACGTACACCGGCCGGGCGTTCGACGCCTGCACGGCGCCTTCGCTCAAGGCGATGAAGGCCTGGAACACGGGCTTCTACGGAGCCGCCGCGGTCTACATCGGTGGCAAGAACCGCGGCTGTGCCCAGCCCAACCTCACCGCGTCCTGGACGAAGTCCGTCTCCGCCCTGGGCTGGAAGCTCATCCCCCTGTACGTCGGCGCCCAGCCGCCCTGCCAGACGAGTGCGAACCCGGAGAAGTTCACCGCGGCCACGGCCGCCTCCGTCGGCGCGAGCGACGCCAAGGACGCGGTCGCCAAGGCCTCCGCGCTCGGCATGAAGGCCGGCAGCCCGGTCTACCTCGACATGGAGCCGTACGACGTCACGAACAAGGCGTGCAACGACGCGGTCCTGACCTATGTGCGTTCCTTCACCAAGACGCTGCGCGCCAAGACCTACCGCGGCGGTTACTACGGCTTCAGCAGCTCCAGTGCCAAGGCGATCGCCACCGCCACCGACCGCACGGACCTGCCGGGCAACCTCTGGTACGCGCTGTGGGACAAGAAGAACACCACCACCGCGGACTGGCCCTGGGACCCGAAGCTGTACACCGGCCACAGCCGCGCCCACCAGTACATGGTGAACAGCAAGGAGTCCCGCGGCGGGTACGCGATCACCGTGGACCGCAACGCCTGGGACGCGCCCGTCGCCCTCGTCGGCTGACGCCGCGGTGGGACGATGAGGCCATGGCGGACTCGGCGACACGGATCGACGCCCTCGTCGTCGACGCCACCGACCCCGAACGGCTCGCCGCGTTCCGGTAGGACCGCGCGCACCACCTCGACTGACCGGCGCCGCTCCGTCACCTGGTCCGCCCCGTGGTCCCTGCCTGATCGGGCGGGGGCCACGGGGGGGATGCCGGGCCGACAGATGGCCGACCGCTGTCGGCCGAGGGCTGCGGGCGGGGCCGGCGTAGCGCCGGGCGGGGCTCAGGAGCCGACCAGGGCCTTGCCGACGGCACCCACGAATGCGTCGAGGTCCTTCGGCGTCCGGGAGGTGACCAGGGTGTAGCCGTTCGCGCTGTCGCTCACGACCTCCTCGTCCACCCATTCCCTGGCGCCCGCGTTACGGATGTCGGTGCGCACGGAGGGGAACGACGTCAGCGTCTTGCCGTTCAGGACGTCGGCCTCCACCAGGGCCCAGGGGCCGTGGCAGATCGCAGCGACCGGCCGGCCCGACGCCGCGAACGCCTTGACCGTCTCAAGGGCCTTGTCCTGCAGACGGAGCTGGTCGGCGTTGATGGTGCCGCCGGGGAGCAGCAGCAGCTCGTACGCGTCGGCGTCCATCGCGTCGAGCGTCGTGGTGGGGTCCACCGTCTCCCCGGGGTCCTTGTCGCCCACCAGTGTCTCGATGGGATCCGAGCTGACGGCCGCGACCGTGACGTCCGCCCCGTTCTCCCGGAGCCGGCGGACCGGCACCACCAACTCGTCCTGCTCAACTCCGTAGTTGGTGACGAGCACCAGTACCCGGTGACCGTTGAGCGGCTTGTCGGACATCTCGGTGAGCCTTTCTCTCGATGCGAAGGGGGCGTGTCGCGAAGGGGGCGTGGTGTGCCCGTGTGGCGGGTCCGTCAGGCCTTCGAGGCCTTCGAGGCCTTCGAGGCCTTCTCGGCGGCGCCGGCCTCGGTGGTGGCGTCGGCCGTGCTGAGGGTGCCGCCCGCGGTCTCCAGGTGTGCCCGGACGAACCACTGGAACTGCTCCAGGTCACGCAGCTGCCCGATCAGCAGGTCCTCGGTGGCGGGGTCGATGTCGCCCGACGTCTCGACCGCGGCGCGCACGTCCTGGATCAGACCGGTGTACACGACGTCGAGCGCGCCGAGGTGGGCGATCGCGTCGGCCCGCTCCACGCTGTAGTCCTTCCACGTGCGCTCCTCGACCAGCGTGCCGGGAGTGCCGTGGGCGACGCCTCCGAGGGCCGCCAGCCGCTCCCCGACGTCGTCGGCCATGTCACGCACGCGGTCGACCTGCGGGTCGAGCATTTCGTGTACGGCGATGAAGTGCGGCCCCACCACGTTCCAGTGGACGTGCTTGAGCGTGAGGTGGAGATCGTTGAGGGCGTGCAGCCGCAGCTGCAGCAGCTCGATGAGCGTGGAGGCGTTCTCCACCGTGAGGCCCGGGACCGTGTAGCGGGGGGTGGCCTGAGAAGCCATGTTCATGTCTCCTGTCTCGTGCGTTCTGTACCGTTGATACAGCTTGTGCAGCTTGCACATCACGTACGGCTCATAGGTTGCGTACGGGGATGTCTCGTACGGATTTGCCCCCTCCCGGTACCCCTGGTGTGCAAACGCAATCCACCCGGGCCCCATCCGAACCATCGGGCACCGAGGTCGCGGCGCCCTTGACGGTCGCAGGGCCCGTGGTGGCCGCGGGAGCCGTAGCGGCCGGGGAGTCCGTGGTGGCCAGGCGGCCCAGTTCGGCCAGGTTCGACTCGGCGTGGTGCTGGCGCACGTACACCGTCAGGTCCGCCACCGCGCGGGCGTGCCGTTCGTCGCGGCACAGCGGCCCCGCGCCCGTGGCACGCCCGACGTGCTCCAGTACCTCCGTGCACACCTTTTCGGCCAGGGCCCGCACCCGCAGGCCGCGCACCCGTGCCTCCTCGCGTACGTCGAAGGGGTCGGCGTCGATGTCGTCGCCCGCCCGGCGCAGCACGGTGTCGGCGGTGTGCAGCAGCATGTCGACCGCTCCGAGGTGGGCGGCCGCGTGGCCGTTCAGCTGCCCCGCCGCCGCTCGCCCGTACAGCGGCGCGGCGACCGCGTGCGCACCGCCGAGCCAGCAGGCCGCCACCCCGATGCCCCCGTGCTGGAAGCCGGGGCGCAGCACATGGCCGTCCACCCCGCCGACGGCTCGTGCGGGTACGTCGGTGAACGACATGTCCAGGCTGTCGCTCCCGGCCATGCCGATCGCCGGCCAGGTCCCTTCCACGGCCCGGGCGCCCGGGTGGTCCAGGGCGACGGCGAACAGGCGGTGGCCGTCGTCGGCGTCCGCGGTCACCAGGGCGTGGGTGCAGCTGCGGGCACCCGAGCAGTAGGGCTTGACTCCGCTGATCCGCCACCCCTGCTCGCTGCGGGTGGCGTGCACACCGGGGCCGGGCGGGCGCGCGGCCCACACTCCCCATCGTTCGCCTTCGGCGGGCAGGGAGTCGTCCAGTTCGTGCAGGATCGCCGTCGCGTCCAGGTGTCCTTCCGCGAGCCGCGCCAGGGACAGGTCCCGGCGACCCAGCGCGCTCAGGACGGCGAAGCGATGGGCCGTCGACCGGCCCGGCAGCGGCACTCCGGAGGCCTCGCGCTCGACGAAGTGGGTGAACAGGTCAGCCGTCCGCCGCTCCGGGGAGCGCACGGCGTCGGTCACTTCGGGGGGCGTGGCGTTCACGCGGGCCTCCTGCACACATCGTCCGGCTGAAACGCTTCGTCCCGATTGCCCGGTACATCTGCCGACAAACGGCCAGAAGATGACTCGACAGCGCACATGGGTGGCCTGTAGAGCCCAGCATCAGGCAGCGTCCGGACCTCTGCCACTTCTGTCCCTTCGCGAGGTCCGGGGTGTTTTCCCGGCCCACGGCCTCGGCGAAGGCCGCAATGATCACCTCCCCTCAGGTGCCGTAGCCTCGAACAGAGATCACTTCTTGCGGGAGGCCGGGTGGACGAGGCGGAGTCCGGGAGCTGTTGCGCGCCCTCGGTCGACCGGGGCGCGGCGGGACTCTCCCTCGGGCCGACGGTCCGCGCCACCGCGGACCGCGTGCCGGACGAGGTGCGGGACCAGGGCCAGGGGGCCCCGGGCCGGGACCGGGACGCGAGCGTGCTGCTGGGTGGCGGTTCCTTCCTGATGGGGACCCGGGACACCGACGGATTCCCCGACGACGGCGAGGGACCGGTGCGCGAGGTCGTCCTCTCACCTTTCCGGATCGATGCTCACGCCGTGACCAACGACCGGTTCGCCCGGTTCGCCGAGACGACCGGTCACGTCACCGAGGCGGAGCGCTTCGGCTGGTCGTTCGTCTTCGCCGGATTCCTGCCCGCCGCCCTGCGGCGCGGCGCGGCCAGGCCGCCGCAGACGCCCTGGTGGTGCGGGGTCGAGGGCGCGACCTGGCGAACCCCGGAAGGGCCGGGCAGTTCGGTGGCCGACCGCGGCGACCACCCCGTGGTGCACCTCTCCTGGAACGACGCCGCCGCCTACTGCCGCTGGGCCGGTGCCCGGCTGCCCACCGAAGCCGAGTGGGAGTACGCCGCGCGGGGCGGCCTGGTGCAGAACCGCTACCCGTGGGGGGACGAGCTGACGCCGGCGGGCGAGCACCGCTGCAACATCTGGCAGGGGCACTTCCCGACCAAGAACACCGCCGAGGACGGCTACCGGGGCACGGCGCCGGTGGACACGTACGAGCCCAACGGCCATGGGCTGTACAACATGTCCGGGAACGTGTGGGAGTGGTGCGCCGACCGGTGGGGCACGCGGCACTCCGAGCGCCCGCGCACCGACCCGAAGGGCCCGTCGCAGGGCGCGTCCCGCGTCATGCGCGGTGGCTCCTACCTCTGCCACAGCTCGTACTGCAACCGCTACCGCGTCGCCGCCCGTACGGCCAACACGCCCGACAGCAGCACGGGCAACCTCGGCTTCCGCTGTGCGTGGGACGCCTGAGGGACCCCGCCCGGGTGGCCCGTCCTACGCGACCGACCCGCACCCGGTGACCGCAACATTGCAGCCTCATGAAACGTGACCGCCTCGCGGGACGGCCTTCAACACCGCTCTGACCTGGGCGTTCATGACCCTGTGGAGCTTGATCCCGGGTTCACCGATTTATTCCGGACTGTTGACGTAAAAGCTGCCGAGTCCGCATCCTGTGCCCCATGGCACACGACCACGAGGGTCCGCTGGCACGGCTGCGCCGTGGTCACGAGGAACTCGTCCTGCGGCAGATGCGCACCCACGGCCCGCTCAACAGGGCCGAGTTGGGGCGGCTGACAGGGCTGTCCCGGACGACCCTGTACGACATCGTGTCCGCGCTGGTGGACAGCGGAGCGGTCGTGGCCACGGCTCCCGCCCCCGCCGAGCGCCGCCGCGGCCGGCCGGTCGAGACCCTGACCCTCCACCGGGACGCGGGCCAGGCCATCGGCCTCGACTTCGCGCGGCGCGCGGTGCACGTCGCCGCGGTCAACGTCGCCCACGAGGTGATCGGTTCCGCGAGCGCGGCACACGGCTCGGGGCTGTCCTGGGAGAAGCGGGTCGACCTCGCCGCACGGCTGGTCGGCGGACTCGCCGGGGGCACCCTGCGTCTGGGGGCGCTCAGCGGCATCGGCGTGGGCGTGGTCGGACCGGTGCACGACGCCCCCGCGACCGGTACCTCGACCACCGGCATCCCGGTCACCGGTACCTCGGCCGTCAGCAGCCGCTCCGCCGAACGGTCCGGCTCCCCCACGGCCGACTCCCCCGCTGCCGGTGCGCCCCGGCCTCACGAGGACCTGCCGCTACTGCTGCGCAAGCGCTTCGGCGTACCCGTGCTGCTCGACAACAACACCCGGCTCGCGGCGCTGGCCGAGGCGACCTGGGGAGCGGCGGCCGGTGTGCAGGACGTGCTCTATCTGCGGCTGTCGCACGGCGTCGGCGGAGGGCTGGTCGTCGGCGGCGCCCTGCACCGGGGCGCCCGCGGACTGTCCGGCGAGTTCGGCCACATCACGGCCGAACCGGACGGGCGCCGATGTTCGTGCGGCAAGGACGGCTGTCTGGAGACGGTGGCCTCGATCGGCGCCGTACTCGACGCCCACCCCGATGTCGCCGATCTGGACGGCTTCCTGGCGGCGCTGCCCACGGACCCGGCCGCACGCCGCGTGCTGGACGACGTCGGCACCCGGGTGGGAACCGTCCTCGCGGCCGTGTGCAACGCGGTCGGCCCCCACGTCACGGTGCTCGGCGGCGAACTCGCCGAGGCCGGACCCGCCCTCTTCGAGCCCGTCGAACGCGCCCTGTCCGCCCATCTGATGCCGGTCTCCCGGCCGGACGTCGACCTGCGGCCGGCCACGCTCGGCGAAGTGGGCGGCGCGCTCGGCGCCATCGCACTGGTCCTGCACGACTCCCCCCTGCTCACCCGCTATCACACACCGAACTCCGTGGAGTGACCGTGACCGTCCCCGTACCGCCGAGGTCGCCATGACCGTGCTCACCGCACCCGACAAACGGCCCGACAGGACGCCCGCCGCAGCCGGTCGGCGGCGCCGGCCGCGGACCGTGCCCCCGTTCGTGCTCAACCTGGCGGCACTCAGCCTGGGCATCGCCGTGTGGGCCGTGGCCACCTCGGCCCATCTGGTGGATGTGCCGGGTCCCCTGTCGGTCGGCTCCCGCGCGCTGGAGATGGCGGGCGACGGCACACTCGGCGAGGACGCGCTGGCGAGCCTGCGCCGGGTCTTCCTCGGCTTCGCCCTGGGCACCCTGCTCGCCGTGCCCGTCGGATTCCTCATGGGCTGGTACCCGCTGGCCCGCGGTCTGCTCGAACCGTACGTGCAGTTCTTCCGGACCGTCCCACCGCTGGCGATCATCCCTCTCGCCATCGTGACCATGGGCATCGGTGAGACACCCAAGGTCTTCGTGATCTTCCTGGCCGCGTTCCTGTCCAGTGTGGTGGCCGCGTTCCAGGGGGTGATCGGCGTGGACAGCACGCTCGTCAACGCGGCCCGTGTGCTGGGTGCCCGGGACCGCGTGATCTTCCTCAAGGTGGTCGTTCCGGCCGCCACCCCGTTCCTGCTCGTCGGTATGCGCATCGGACTCGGGGCCTCCTGGGCCACGGTCGTCGCGGCCGAACTCATCGCCGCGGACAAGGGCCTCGGCTACGAGATGATGCACGCGCAGACCTACTACGACCTGCCGACGATCTTCGTCGGGCTGATCAGCATCGGAGTGATCGGCCTGGTGATGGACCGCCTGCTGCTGCGCGCGGAACGCCATCTGACGGCCTGGCAGGAGCGACGATGAAGCCCTCACTCAGTAAGTCGGACGCGTCCGGCTTGTCCGGTGCATCCGGTGTATTCGCCGTGTCCGGCACGACCGGCACGACCAGCGCCAAGATCTCCTTCCGGGGGGCCGGTAAGACCTTCCCCTTGAAGCAGGGGGAGTTCACGGCCCTCGACGAGGTGTCGCTGGACATCGCCGACCGTGAGTTCGTCACGGTCGTGGGCCCCTCGGGCTGCGGCAAGTCGACGCTGCTGAACCTGGCGGCCGGTCTCGCCGAACCCACCACCGGGCAGGTCCTGGTCGACGGAGCGGTCGTGACGGGCCCCGGGCCCGAGCGCGGAGTCATCTTCCAGCAATACGCGCTCTTTCCCTGGCTCACCGTGCGCGGCAATGTCGAGTTCGGGCTCAAGCTCACCTCCCTGTCCGCCGCCGAGCGGCGCCGCAAGGCCGACCACGCCATCGAACTCGTCGGGCTCAAGGACTTCGCCGACGCGCTGCCCAAGACGCTGTCGGGTGGCATGAAGCAGCGCTGTGCGATCGCCCGCGCCTACGCGGTCGACCCCGAAGTCCTGCTGATGGATGAGCCGTTCGGTGCGCTGGATGCCCTCACGCGGGTGCAGATGCAGGACCAGTTGCTGTCCACCTGGACGCAGGAGCGGCGGACCGTTCTCTTCGTCACGCATGACGTCGACGAGGCGGTCTATCTGGCGCGGCGCGTTGTCGTGATGGCGGCTCGGCCGGGGCGTGTCCATCGGGTCATCGAGGTGGACCTGCCCTTTCCGCGGACCGAGGAACTGCGGTTGTCCCCCGAGTTCGCTCGCATTCGCAATGAGGTCTGGCATGCGGTGTATCACCAGGAGCCCTCTGTGACCCCGGTGAGTTGACCGGCTGTCGGCTGCGATCTTTTGCGCCCCCGCCGCCCCTACCCTTCCCGTCACTGCATGGGGCTGCGCCCCTCGCCCCCTGATCGCGCTTCGCGCTCGTCCTCAAACGCCGGACGGGCTGAAACGACACGAAACGAAACGAAAGGCTCAGCGCCATGAGCATGTCCCGTCGCACCCTCCTCACCTCACTCTCCGCCACAGCACTCACGCTCTCCGTGTCCGCCTGCTCCTCCGGTGACGGTGACAGTGGTGGTGGTACCGAGATCCGGTTCGGGTACATCGCCGACTACAACGGGGCCAGTCTGCTGGCCATCGCCGACGATCAGGGGCTGTGGAAGAAGCACGGGGTGTCCGCCTCGTACAAGACGTTCGTCAATGGGCCCATTCAGATTCAGGCGCTGGGCAGTGGGGATCTCGACTACGGGTACATCGGTCCCGGTGCGTTGTGGCTGCCCGCCTCCGGGAAGGCACGGGTGGTCGCGATCGACACGCTGACCTATGCCGACCGGGTCATCGCCAAGCCGGGCATCACCTCGATCGCCGGGCTGAAGGGCAAGAAGGTCGGTGTCCCGGAAGGGACGTCCGGCGAGATGATCCTTCAACTCGCCCTGCGTGAGGCCGGGATGACGATGGACGACATCAAGAAGGTCGCCATGGACGCGCCGACCATCGTCTCGGCCTTCTCCTCCGGGCAGATCGACGGGGCCGGCATCAACTACCCGCTCATCGACACCATCAAGCAGAAGGTGCCGGACCTGGTCGAGGTCGCGAGCACCAAGGACATCGGTGGCTCGTTCCCCACGGCGTTCGTCACCGGCGGGAAGAAGGGGCCCGCCGAGGCGAAGGTCGTCAAGGTGCTCCAGGAGGCCAACGACTGGCGTGCCGCGCACCCCGAGGAGTCGGTCAAGCTCACCGCCGCGCTTCTGAAGCTGCCGGAGGACAAGGTGAAGGCGGACGCGAGTCACGTCGAGACGCTGACGACCGCCGAACTCGTCGCGAAGACGAAGGACGGCACGGTCGGCACGTGGCTCGACGGCATGAGCGACTTCTTCGTGAGCACCGGCCAGCTGAAGAAGGCCCCGGCCGCGACCTCGTTCTACGCGGGCGACGTGTACACGAAGGCCGCCGCGTGAACCTCCTCTTCCTGATGACCGACCAGCACCGCGTGGACACGCTGGGCTGTTACGGCAATCCGCATGTCGCCACCCCGAACCTGGACCGGCTCGCCGCCACCGGCACCCGTTTCGACCGCTTCTACACGCCCACCGCCATCTGCACTCCGGCCCGGGCCAGTCTCCTCACCGGCCAGGCCCCCTTCCGGCACAAGCTGCTCGCCAACCACGAGCGCAACGTCGGCTATCTGGAGGACCTGGCCGAGGACGCCTTCACCTTCCCCGCCGCGCTCGCCGAACGCGACTACCAGCTGGGCCTGGTCGGCAAGTGGCACGTCGGCACCCACCGCAACGCCGCCTCCTACGGCTTCGAGGGGCCCGACCTGCCGGGCTGGCACAACCCCGTCGACCACCCCGACTACCTCGCCTATCTCAAGGAACGGGACCTGCCGCCGTACCGCATCACCGATCCGGTGCGCGGGACCACACCCAACGGCAACCCGGGCAACCTCCTCGCCGCGCGCCTCCAGCAGCCGGTGGAGGCGACCTTCGAGCACTACCTCGCGACCCGCGCCATCGAACTCCTGGAGAAGTACGCGGCCGACGGCCGCCCCTTCTGTCTGGCCACCCACTTCTTCGGCCCGCACCTGCCCTATCTGCTGCCGGACGCCTACTACGACCTCTACGACCCGGAACTCGTCGAACTGCCCGCGTCGATAGCGGAGACCTTCGAGGGCAAACCGCCCGTGCAGCGCAACTACAGCGCGCACTGGACCTTCGACACCATGCCGCTCGAAGTCACCCGCAAACTCATCGCCGTCTACTGGGGTTACGTCACCCTCGTCGACGAGCAGATCGGGCGCATCCTCACCCGGCTCGACGAACTCGGTCTGGAGGACGACACGTCGGTCTTCTTCACCGCCGACCACGGCGAGTTCACCGGCGCCCACCGGCTGCACGACAAGGGTCCGGCGATGTACGAGGACATCTACCGCATCCCCGGAATCGTCCGCGTGCCGGGCCAAGCCCCGCAGGTGCGGCAGGAGTTCGTCAGCCTCACCGACTGCACGGCGACCATCCTCGAACTGGCGGGCTGCGACCCGGAACCCGCCACCGACAGCCGCAGTCTGCTGCCGCTGGTGCGCGGCGAACACCCCGAGTGGCCCGAGGAGTTGCTCGCCGAGTTCCACGGCCACCACTTCCCGTACCCCCAGCGCATGCTGCGCGACAGCCGCTACAAGCTGGTCGTCAATCCCGACTCGGTCAACGAGCTGTACGACCTCGAAAGCGACCCGCACGAACTGACCAACCGCTACCCGGACCCCGAACTGGAGGCCGTCCGGCTGCGTCTGATGCGCCGTCTGTACGACCTGCTGCGGGAGCGCGGCGACAACTTCCACCACTGGATGACGTCCATGTACGACATCGGCGCCTCCGACTACGACCCGACCCTGAGCTCCTTCGAATCCCCTTCGAGCAGTGAGGTCTCGCCCCCGTGAACCGAGCGAACCGCCTGAACCGCGTGAACCGAAGAGCTGGTCGCACCGCGCAGGTCGTCACCGCACTCGCCGGCCTCCTGCTCGCGGTCCTCCCGCCCGCCGGGACCGCCACCGCCTCCCCCGCGCGGGCGTCCACGTACACCAACCCGGTGACGGCCGGCACCGTCGACACCTTCCCCGACCCGGCGGTGATCCGCGGCAAGGACGGCTTCTGGTACGCCTACGGCACCCAGAACCCCGTCTTCCAGACCCAGGGCCAGACCGCCGAACGCATGCTGCCGATCCTGAAGTCGGCCGACCTCACCCACTGGACGTACGCGGGAGAGGTGTTCACCCCGCAGACCCAGCCGGCCTGGCACGGCGGTTCGCGGCTGTGGGCGCCGGACATCCGTTACACGAACGGCCACTACAACCTCTTCTACTCGGTGCCCGACCAGGACACCGTCGGAGTGGCCACCGCGCCCACGCCGACCGGGCCCTGGACCGACGCGGGCGCCGTGCTCCCGGCGGACAGCGGCTGCGCGACCGGTGACATCGACCAGGCGCAGTTCACCGACGTCGGCGGACAGCCGTACCTGTACTGGGGCAGCTACGACACCATCTGCGTGGCGCGCATGAACGGCGACCGCACCCGGATCGAGGGCACGGTCACCGAGGTCGCCCAGGGGCGGCGCATGGAGGGCGGTTTCGTCGTCCGACGCGACGGCTACTACTACCTCTTCTACTCGGACGCGGGCTGCTGCGACGGCGCGTACAGCGGCTACCAGGTCAAGGTGGGCCGCTCCACCAGTCCGACCGGGCCCTTCACCGACGACCGCGGTGCCGACCTGATGTCCCCCGTCAGCAAGGGCGGCATCGTGGTCGGTTCGAGCGACCGCTGGATCGGGCCCGGACACAACGCGCTGCAGACCGACCTGTCCGGGCAGGACTGGCTCGTCTACCACGCCATACCCGCCGCCGACCCCGACCTGGACCTCGTACCGGGCATCGACCGCACCCTCAGCAGGCGTCCGATGCTGGTCGACCGGCTCGACTGGATCGACGGCTGGCCCGTCGTCCGGGCCGGCGCCGGTCCCTCCTCCGACGGCACCGAGGCACCTGTCACCACCTGGCAGGCGGGCGGCACCTTCTACGACGGCTCGCTGGACGGCTGGCAGGCGCAGGGCTCCGGTACGAAGGCCTGGGCGACGGCCACCGAGCAGGACCCCGGCACCTTCGTCACCCACTCCGGCAGCGCCACCGCCCCGGCCTTCCTCGTCTCCTCGGGCAACGCTCCCGCCCGGGTACGCGCCGAGGCCGATCTCCGGGTCACCTCGGCGGGCGGGTCGGCCGGTCTGGTCCTCGCCTACAAGAACCCCGCGAACCATGTCGTGGCCTGGCTGGACCGGACCCGCAACGCCCTGGTCACCGATGTACGGGTGAACGGTGTCAGCGCCGGGCAACAGGTGACCGCGCTCCCGTCCGGCTACCAGTGGAACGCCTGGCGCAACGTGGCGGCCGAGCTGCGCGGCAACCGCCTCACCGTCGAGGTGAGCGCGGACCGGCTGCGCGACGCCGTGGCCACCCAGACCCGTACCGTACCGGCGGCTGCCGCGCGGGCCGGGAAGGTCGGCACCGCCGCACTCGGGAACGGAGCGACCGCCGACAACGTGGGCGCCGTGAAGCTGTACGAGCCGGTCACGCGGCGCGTCGCCGACCCTCGACCCGGTGCTCAACTGCACTCCTACAGCGACGAGTTCGACTCCGCCGCCCTGTCCTCCGACTGGAGCTGGGTACGGGGTCCTGCCGCCGGTGCGACGACCGGCGAGGGTGTCCTGTCCTGGCCGACCCAGAACGCCGAGCTGTATCTCGGCACCAACACCGCGTCGGTCCTCACCCGCCCCGCACCGGCCGGTGACTTCACGGTCGAGACCAAGCTCGACCTGGCGAACGGTCCGGGCAATCAGCAGGCCGGGCTGGTGCTCTACGGGAGCGACGACCGGTACTTCAAGCTGGTGCACGCGGTGCTGCCGGTGAGTCACACCGACGGGAAGGTCACCCATGTGACCGAGTTCGCGAAGGAGGGCGCCCGGCCCACGACCACACCGCCGACCGCCGTGGCGTACGGCCCGATGTTCGGCGGGCCGCCCGCGCGGACGCTCTGGATGCGGCTGGCGTACCACGCCGACAGGGCGGGCGGCGAGCACGAGGTACGGGCCGCCACCAGCACCGACGGCGTGCACTGGACATGGACCGGTGTGTGGGCCCTGCCGGACGAGCAGGCCCTGCGGATCGGCCTGGTGTCACTCAACACGGCCGGGGCGACAGCCCGCTTCGACTACGTGCGCACCTATCGCAGCTGAACTAGCGGCTGACACGGAAGCGGTCCGCATCCCGAGTGGCTGGGGGGTGCGGACCGCCGATGTCACAGCATGGCCAGCCCCGGCTCCCGCAGCAGGTCCGCCACGTCGGCCAGCAGGCGCGAACCCTGCCGGCCGTCGGCGAGCCGATGGTCGAAGGAAAGGGCGAGTTGGGCCGTCCAGCGCGGCTCGATACGCTCTCCCGCCTGGTCCTGGACCACCCACGGGGTGCGTCGCACGGCCCCCAGGGCGAGGATGGCGGCTTCTCCCGGGTTGAGGATGGGCGTACCGGTGTCCACGCCGAACACACCGACGTTGGTGAGGGTGACCGTGCCGCCGGCCAGGTCGCGCGGTTCCGTCCGCCCCTCCCGGGCCGTCTTCGCCAACTGCGCTATGGCTGCGGCCAGTTCGGGCAGGGAGAGCAGATCCGCGTCCTTGATGTTGGGCACCACCAGGCCCCGGTCGGTCGCGGCGGCTATGCCGAGGTTGACGTAGTGCTTGAGCACGATCTCCTGACGGGCCTCGTCCCAGACGGAGTTCAGCTCCGGTGTTCCGCGCAGGGCGAGCAGCAGGGCCTTCGCCACGAAGAGCATCGGCGAGATCCGTATCCCGGCGAACTCGCGCCGGGCGCCCATCAGTTCGCGCAGTCTCATCGTCTCGCTGACGTCCACGGTGACGAACTCGGTGACGTGCGGGGCGGTGAAGGCCGAAGCCACCATCGCGGCGGCCATGTGCTTGCGTACGCCGCGGATCGCGATCCGGCTTTCTCCGCGCGAGTTGACGTCGGCGCTTCCGGAGGGCGAGTCGCCCGAGGGCGCCTTCACCGGTGTGGCGGCGAGATGGACGTCCTCGCGGCTGATGGTGCCGTGCGGTCCGGTGGGCGGCACCGTGCGCAGGTCGACACCGAGGTCCTTGGCCAGCTTGCGCACCGGCGGCTTGGCCGAGGGGCGGGGAGCGGCAGGTGCGGACGCAGTAGTGAGAGATCCGGCGCGCGGCGGAGCCGGCGCGGCAACGGCGGTCCCGGTGGACGCGGCAGGGCGAGCGGTACGCCGGCGGGCCGTACCCGCGTCGCGCGGACCGTAGCCGACGAGGAGCGCGGTGCGTCCCCCTTCGGCACCCTGGTCGGAGCCGGCCGGTCTCGCCGCCCCTTCATGCTCGTCGGGTGTGCCGACGGCGATGGTGATCAGGGGAGCGCCGACCGGCACGGTGTCGCCTTCGGCGGCGTGCAGTGCGGCGACCGTGCCCGCGTACGGAGAGGGCAGTTCGACGGCGGCTTTGGCCGTCTCTATCTCGACGATGATCTGGTTGACCTCGACCGTGTCGCCGGGGGCCACGGTCCACTGGAGGATGTCGGCCTCCGTGAGGCCTTCCCCGACGTCGGGCAGGCAGAAATCTTCGGTGGTGGGCATGGCGGTCCTGCCTTTCAGGGTGTTCGCGCCGGTCGTTCGTCGGGCCACGGAGACGGCTCTCAGTGGGCGAGGCTCCGGTCCACGGCGGCCAGCATGCGGTCCACGCCCGGCAGCCAGTCCTCCTCGAGGCGGCTCGGCGGGTACGGCGTGTCGTATCCGGTCACCCGCAGGACGGGGGCCTCCAGCGCGTAGAACGCCTCCTCCTGGACCCGGGCGGCGATCTCGGCACCGATGCCGTGCGTGCGGGAGGCCTCGTGGGTGATGACGAGCCGGCCGGTGCGCAGCACGGAGGCCATGACCGTGTCCGTGTCCAGCGGTGCGAGGCTTCTCAGGTCGATGACCTCGACGCTGTGCCCCTCCTCCCCCGCGATGCGGGCCGTCTCCAGCGCCGGTGCGACCAACGGCCCGTAGGCGACCAGGGTGAGGTCGGAACCCGTGCGGACGGTACGGGCCCGGTGCAGGTCGAGTGAGGGTGCGCCGGAGACCTCGCCCTTGGTCCAGTACCGGCGCTTGGGCTCCAGGAAGATGACCGGGTCGTCGCTGGAGATGGCCTGGCCGATCATGCTGAAGGCGTCGTCGGGGGTGGCGCAGGTGACGACCTTGAGTCCCGGGGTGTGCGCGAAGTAGGCCTCCGGGGACTCCGAGTGGTGCTCGATGGAGCCGATGCCACCGCCGTACGGGATGCGGATGACCACCGGCATGGCTATACGGCCGCCCGAGCGGTGCCGGTACTTGGCCAGCTGGCTGATGATCTGGTTGACGGCCGGATAGACGAATCCGTCGAACTGGATCTCGCACACGGGGCGGTATCCGCGCATCGCCAGACCCACGGCGGTGCCGACGATCCCGGCTTCGCCCAGTGGGGTGTCCACCACGCGTGACGTGCCGAAGTCGGCGCAGAGTCCGTCGGTGACGCGGAAGACGCCGCCGAGACGGCCGATGTCCTCACCGAGCAGCAGGACCGCCGGGTCGGTCATGAGCGCGTGCCGCAGTCCGTCGTTGATCGCTCTGGCCAGCGTCGTCGTGGTCATGCGCGCTCTCCGCTCGGGTCGGGCAACTCCTGCAGCGAGGCGAGATGGGCACGGTGTTCGGCCAGCTGGCGGCTCAGCTCGGGGGTCATCTCGGCGTAGGTGTGCTCGAACGGCAGGTCCGGATCGGGCTCGGGCAGCGCACGGCAGCGGGCGCGCAGGCCTTCCGCGAAGGTCTGCGCCTCGGCCTCGATCCCGGCGAAGTACGCGGAGTCGGCGGCCCCGGTGGTCACCAGGTGGTCGTGCAGCCGGGCGATGGGGTCCTTGGCCGCCCACTCCGCCTCCTCCGCCGTCTCGCGGTAGCGGGAGGCGTCGTCCGCGGTGGTGTGGGCGTTGCGGCGGTAGGTGAACGCCTCGATCAGGGTGGGGCCGCCGCCGGTACGGGCCGTGTGGAGTGCGCTGCGGGTGGCGGCGAGGCAGGCCAGGACGTCGTTGCCGTCGACACGGATGCCCGGCAGGCCGAATCCGGCGGCGCGCTGCGCGACGGGGACGGTGCTCTGCACGCTGTACGGGGCCGAGATCGCCCACTGGTTGTTCTGGCAGAAGAAGACCACGGGCAGGGACTGGGTCGTGGCCCAGATGAACGCCTCGTTGGTCTCGCCCTCGCTCAGGGCGCCGTCGCCGAGGAAGGCGAGGACGGCGGGGGCGGCGGGGGCGTCTGCTGTGGAGGCCGCGGAGACAGCGGGGCCCACCGGGTCGCGGACGATTCCCATCGCGTAGCCGACGGCGTGCAGGGTCTGGGCCCCGATCACCAGCGTGTACAGGTTGAAGTTGACGTCCCTCGGGTCCCAGCCGCCCAGGGTGGTGCCCCGGAAGAGACCGAGGAGGGACGCCGGGTCGAGTCCGCGGCACCAGGCCACACCGTGTTCGCGGTAGGTGGGGAAGACCATGTCGGAGGGGAGCAGCGCGCGGGCGGCACCGATCTGCGCCGCCTCCTGGCCGAAGAGGGAGGGCCACAGGCCCAGTTCGCCCTGCCGCTGGAGGGCGATGGCCTCGCTGTCGAGGCGGCGGGCCAGCACCATGTCCCGGTACAGGGCGGGGAGATCGGCGTCGGCCGGGTCGAACGGCAGCCGGGCGTCGCTGACGGCCTCGCCCTGCGGAGTCAGCAACTGGATCGGGTCCAGTCGGTCCTTCGTCTTCGCGGACGTGCGGGGCATGTTCCGAACTCCTTCGAGATGTCGGCCGTACGGCCCTGGGCGATGGGCGGGGCCGGCGGACCTGCGGCGGGCCGGCGCGGCATCAGCGTGCCGTGCGGGCGAGTGCGCGGCTGATGAGCAGGCGCTGGATCTGGTTGGTGCCTTCGAAGATCTGCGTGACCTTGGCCTCGCGCATGTACCGCTCGACCGGGTGGTCGCGGACGTATCCGGCGCCGCCGAGGATCTGGACGGCGTCGGTGGACACCGACATGGCGGTGTCCGAGGCGACGAGTTTCGCCATGCTGGCCTCCTGGCTGTAGCCGAGGCCCGCGTCCTTGCGGCGGGCGGCCGACAGATAGGTGGCGCGGGCGGACGCGGTGGCGGCGGCCATGTCCGCGAGCAGGAAACCGACTCCTTGATGGTCGATGACCGGGCGTCCGAAGGCCTCGCGTTCCTTCGCGTACGCCACCGCGTAGTCCAGGCTCGCCTGCGCGATGCCGGTGGCGACGGCGGCGATGCCCAGGCGCCCGGCGTCGAGGGCGGACAGCGCGATGGACAGGCCTTGTCCGGGGCGTCCGACGAGGTGGTCCTCGGGGATCAGCGCGTCATCGAAGTTCATCGTGGCGGTCGTCGAGCTGCACAGGCCCATCTTGCGTTCGGGGGCGCCCGCGGAGAGGCCGGGGGTGCCCGCGGGGACGTGGAAGCAGGAGACACCGTGCCTGCTGTCGGAGTCCGTGCGCAGGAAGGTGGTGTAGTAGTCGGCCTGTCCCGCGTGGGTGATCCATGCCTTGCTGCCGCGGGCGCGCCAGCCCTCCGGGGTGCCGGTGGCGGAGGCCCGCATGGCGGACGGGTCGGACCCGGCGTGCGCCTCGGACAGGGCGTAGGCACCGAGCAGGTCTCCGCCGAGCATGTCGGGGAGGAGGTCGGCCTTCTGGCGGTCGGTCCCGAACGCGTTCACCGGATGGCAGGACAGGGCGTGCACGCTGATGCCCACGGCCACGGCCGCCCACCGTGCGGCGATCTCCTCCAGGACCTGGAGGTAGACGGAGTAGGGCTGCGCGCCGCCGCCGAACTCCTCCGGGAACGGCAGGGTGAGAAGTCCCGCCGACCCCAGCAGCGTGAAGACCTCGCGGGGGAAACGCTCGGCCTCCTCGAACTCGGCCACGCGCGGGGCGAGTTCCTTGTCGGCGATCTCGGCGGTGAGCCCGATCAGTTCATGGGCCTCGTCGGACGGCAGTTCACGCTCGACGCTCACAGTGATGCCTTTCGGTGACGTGCGGGTGCCGAGGCCGGGTGGCCGGTGGGCAGCGGTGGTTACGGGGTGTCGGCCGGTGCCCGGTGGCTCGACGGCGCGTGGATGCAGGCGGTGCGGTGCGATCCGTCGTGGACGTAGGGCGGCGGGGCCTTCGCGCAGGCGGCCTCGGCCTCCGGGCACCTGGGCCGGAAGGGGCAGCCCGTGATCAGGTCGAGGGCGCCGGACGGTTCGCCCTCAAGGGCCGGCGGACGCGGTTCGGTGCCGCGGCGCCGCAGGTCGGGTGCGGCCCTCAACAGGGCCTGCGTGTAAGGGTGCTGGGCCGCGGCGAAGATCGTCTCGGCCGCCCCCTCCTCGACCACCCGGCCCGCGTACATCACCGCGACCCGGTCGCAGAGCGTGCGGATGATGCCGAGGTCGTGGGAGATGAAGACGATCGTCAGGCCGAGTTCGGCGCGCAGATCGGCCAGCAGGTTGACCACGGTGGCCTGGGCGGACACGTCGAGGGCGGACACCGCCTCGTCGGCGACCAGCACGTCGGGCCGGACCGCGAGGGCCCGTGCGATGGCGACGCGCTGGCGCTGGCCCCCGGAGAGTTCACGCGGTCGCGCGTCCAGGACACGCGGGGGCAGGTTCACCATCTCCATGAGGGAGTTCAGCGCGGAGGTCATTCCGGCGTCGGGGACGAGGCCGTGGCAGTCGATGAGTTCGGCCAGTACGGAACGGACCCGCCGTCGGGGGTTGAGCGAGGCGACCGGGTCCTGGAAGACCATCTGGATCCGCCGGCGCAGCTCCTTCGACCTGAGGACTCCCATGTCCTGACCGTCGTAGCGGACAACTCCGGCGGTCGGCTCCGTCAGACCGACGAGTACGCCGGCCAGGGTCGACTTGCCGCATCCGGACTCGCCGACCACGCCGAGACACTCGGAGCGTTCGACGGCGAGACTGACACCGTCGACGGCCCGCAGCGTCGTGGGCGGCACGGACCTGTGCGTCCTGACCTTGAAGTGGACGGAGATGTCGTCCAGTTCGACGAGGGCGCTCATGGCTGGTCTCCAGCGTTCGTGACTGCCTGCCGCACGCACGCGGTGGCCCGGTGCGGGCCGATGGCCAGCAGCGGGGGGTCCGCGTCGAGGCACACGTCCGCGACGTGGGGACAGCGAGGGGCGAAGCGGCAGCCGGGGGGCAGCAGTCCTGCGGTGGGCGGGGATCCGCTGATGGTCTTCAACCGCGTGGGCGGGCCGTGCAGTTGGGGCATCGAGTCGATCAGCGCACGGGTGTAGGGATGGCTCGGGTTGTCGACCAGGTCGTGGGTGGGGCCTTGTTCGACGATGCGGCCCGCGTACATCACGGCGGTGCGGCCCGCGATACGGGAGATGACCGAGAGGTCGTGGCTGACGAAGATCAGGGCCAGCCCGCGCTCGGCCCGCAGCCGCTCGACGAGGGTCAGGATCTGGTCCTGGACCGTGGTGTCCAGTGCGGTCGTCGGCTCGTCGCACAGGAGGAGCGAGGGTTCCACCGACAGCGCCATCGCGATCATCACGCGCTGGCGCTGGCCTCCGGAGAGCTGGTGCGGCCATGCACGGGCCCGTTGCTCCGGGTGCGGCACGCCGACCTCCGTCAGGAGCTGCAGGGCCCGGTCCGCGGCGGCCCGGCGGGACATGCCGAGGGCCCGGGGGCCGGCGGCGACCAGGTCGCCGATGCGCATGGTCGGGTTCAGCGAGCTCATGGGCTCTTGGAAGATCATGGAGACCCCGTGCCCGCGCAGCTCACGCGGTGCGACGGACCGCATCCCCTCCCCCGGCTTCCGCTGGAACCGTGTGGTCCCCCGGGTCTGCTTCAGCGCGGGCGGCAGCAGCCCGAGCACGGAACGCAGGGTGAGGCTCTTGCCGGATCCGGACTCACCTACGATCCCGAGGCAGCCACCGGCGTCGACGTGCAGGGACACGTCGTCCACCAGGGTGACTCCGCCCTGCGCCGCGGCGATCGACAGGTTCTCGATCTCGATCACGCGTTCTGTACGGGTCATGACTTGATCCGATCGTCCAGGCCGTCCCCGATCAGGGCCAGGCCCATGCCGATCAGGGCGATCGCCGCTCCGGGGGCCGCGATCAACCACCAGTTGGTCTGGATGACGCTGCGGCCCGACTGGATCATCGAGCCCCATTCGGGGGTTCCGACGGGGATGCCGACGCCCAGGAAGGACAGGGTCGAGATCGCGACGACGGCCAGCCCGACATCGACGAAGAAGTAGACGATGCTCTGGCCGATGGCGTTCGGCACGATGTGCCAGGCGATCACCCGCCGGCGGGGCAGGCCACCCAGTCGTGCGGCCCGGATGTAGTCCATGGAGCGCACTCTGCGTACTTCGCTGCGCAGCAGCCGGGCGTACACGACCCAGGAGATGACCGTGAAGCCGATGATGAGCGGCAGTTCGCCGGGGCCCAGGAACAGGAATCCGGTGCCGGGGCCGAGCAGGCCGACCAGGGCGATGAAGAAGATGAACAGCGGGAGCGAGACGACGATGTCGGAGGTGCGCATGATCGCCGCGTCCAGCCACTTGCTGCCGAGGCCCGCCGCGATACCGATCAGGCTGCCCAGGACCGCGGGGATGAGCGAGCCGAGCACCGCCACGCGCAGGTCGATCCGGATCGCGTAGACCAGTCGGGTCCATTCGTCGCGGCCGAGCTGGTCGGTGCCGAGGAGGTGGGCCCGGGAGGGCGGGGCGAGACGGTTCAGCAGGTCCTGTTCGGCGGGGTGTCCGCTGGTGATGAGCGGTGCGAAGAGCGCGGCCAGGACGAACAGTGCGACGATGACCGCGCCGACGGCCAGCTTGCCGTCGCCGCGTCGGCGCAGGTGGCGCGAGGATCGGGTGTGCGGCGCGGCGTCCTCGACGACAGGCGTGTCGATCATGTGCTCACCGTCCTCGGGTCGAGCAGCGAGACGACGGTCTCGCCGAGGATGTTGGCCAGCACGACCCCCGTGGCGAACAGCAGCGTGATGCCCTGGACCGTGTAGACGTCGCGTTTCGCGGACGCCTCGACCAGTGCGCTGCCCAGGCCGGCGATGTTGAAGGTGGCTTCCAGGATGACGACTCCGAAGAAGAGGTAGCCGACGTTGAGTGCGAGGAGGGTGAGGACCGGGCCGAGTGCGTTGCGCAGCACGTGCCGGACGATCAGGGTGGGGCCGCCGACGCCCAGCGACCTGGCGACCGCGATGTATTCGGAGTCGAGCACGTCGATCAGGCTGGACCGCAGGCTCCGTACCAGGACGGGCGTGAGGATGATCGCGCCGGTCACGGAGGGCAGGACCAGCGAGCGGAGCAGTTCCGCCGGGCTCGATCCCAGGTCCGCGACGGGGAACCAGCCGGTGGGGATGGCCACCAGTCTGATGAGCAGGAAGCCGACCCAGAACGCCGGCAGGAACAGGGCCAGGAGGACGCCCAGCCTGATCACGTGGTCGACGGGGCGGTCCCTGAACCAGGCTGCGGTCCAGGCGAGGACGAGTGAGGTCGTGACCGCGAGCACCAGGGTGCCGAGCAGGAGCCACAGGGTGTCTCCGATGCGCTGGCCGATGACGCCGCTGACGCTCTGTCCGTCGATGGACGTCCCGAAGTCGCCGTGCAGCACCCGGGTGACGTAGTCCACGTACTGGTGCGGGAGGCTGCGGTCGAGGCCCAGTTGATGGCGCAGTTCGCTCACCGCCTCGGGCGAGGCTCGTGGTCCGAGGCGCAGTCTGGCCGCGTCGCCGGGTGCGATCTGGGTCAGCACGAACACGACCAGTGTGACCGCGAGCAGGACGAGCACCAGCTGGACCAGCCGGGCGAGCACCGTTCTCATCGCTACCACGAAACTCCCTCCCTTCCATGGAGAGTGCCGGACACGGTTGTCAGCTCCTGATGTTCAACTCATCCGCGCAGTACGCCTGGTAGGGCGCCGGGACGAAGCCCTGCACGCGGTCGGAGACCGCGTCGAGCGCGTTGGGCACGGCCAGCGGAAGCACGGCGTGAGTGGCGTTGGCGGTGGCTTCGAAGTCCTGTACGGCGGCGCTCACTTCGGACGTGTCGCTCGCCGCGTGGACGGCGGCCAGGGCCTTGTTCGCCGGGCCGGGGTCGGACTGGGAGAACACGACGCCGGTCGCCCCGAGGAAGCCGAGGGGGTCGATGGGGGTGGGTGCGAGTGCGCTGTAGGTGACCATGCCGAGCTGGAAGGAGCCCTTGCTCAGATCGTCGATCAGGGAGCTGGTCGGGAGCGGGCTGACGGTGGCCTTGATGCCCGCCTCGGCCAGCATCGGGGTCAGGGCCTGTGCCGCGAGTTTTCCGGGGCCGCCGTCGCTGGGCACGATCAGCTCGATGGTCCGGCCGTCGTAGTCGGACGCGTCGACCAGCTTCTTCGCGGCGTCCACGTCGGTGGTGGACCAGGTGCACTTGGGGCATTTGGCGACGCCGGGCACCTGCTGCGGCAGCAAGGATGTGGCCACGCCGGCCTCGCCGACGTATCCGCCGCGGACGAGCTTGCGGTAGTCGACGGCCAGCGCGATCGCCTTCCTGAGGCGGACGTCCGCCAGGGGCCCCGACTTCGTGTTCATGGTGAGGACGCTGACGCCGGTGGAGGGCGCACGGACGATGCTGTTCTTGGGGTACTGGGCGGCCGCTTCGAGTTCCACGCCGTTGACGACGTCGAGGGAACCGCTCTGGAACTGCAGGAGTTGCTGTCCCCTGTCGGCGACGACCTTGTAGTCGACCTTGTCGAGGTAGGGCAGGCCGGAGCGGTAGTAGTGCGGGTTCCGGGTGAGGGCGATGGACCGTCCCACGGTCTCACCGCTGATCACGAAGGGCCCCGCCCCTACGGGTTTCTTCCAGTACGCGGCGGCGCTCCGGCCGCCGTACTTGTCGGGGAAGATCGCCGCGTTGGCGGTCGACAGGACGGCGGGGAGCGTCTCGTCCGGTTCGGAGAGGTGGAAGACGACGGTGTTCCTGGACGGCGTGTCCACGGACTTGATGGAGGAGAAGTAGCTGCCGTACAGCTCTCCCTTGCTCCACAGGCCTTCCGAGAACTTGACGTCGGCCGACGTGACGGGTCTGCCGTCACTGAACTTGGCGTCCGGGCTCAGGGTGAACTTCAGCGTCCTGGCCTTGGGATCGGCCTTGTAGGACGAGGCCAGGGCCGGCTGGAGGGTCTTGCCGTCGGGCGTGGAACGCAGGAGCGAGGCGTAGACCTGGGGGAACACCCGGTAGCTCTGGGTCGCCAGTGCCTTCTGGGGGTTCCAGGTGTCGATCGCGCTGCTGAGCGACATGGAGAGCGAGCCGCCCCGTTTCGCGGGCGAAGAGGCGGTCCCGGAGGCCGCCGAGTCCGTACCGCCGGAGCTGCATCCGCTGAGGAGGAGCGCGGTGGCCATCAGCGCCGTACCGCACGCGGTGGTCCCGGCTGTCGACTTGCGCATAACTTCCCTCGCAGTTTCGTAAGTTATCTACCAAGTGACGTTCTCAATCTACGCCGGGTTCCGTCACTCGTCTAGGTGGCTGGAAAAAGCGGGTGCCGACGGGGCGGACTTCGCATGAACATCTGCCGTCCGACCTGCGGCTTTCAGCAGGCTCATACGGCTTCGGGATCGGCACGTCAGTCGTCCGCGCCGCCCCGCCGGGCCTGATCACGCCCCTGCACATGCCGCACCATCCAGTCGAGGAGCGCCGCGTTCTGCGCCCGCCGGGACGGCACGGGCCCCGAGATCGCCCCCTCGTGGGAGGCGTCCGGCAGCATCAGCAGCTCGGCGACGCAACCGGCCCGGCGCAGCACCGAATAGAACTGCTTGCTCTGCTCGGGCGGGCACCGGTGGTCGGCCTCACCCTGGATCAACAGGGTCGGCGTCGTGCAGGTGTGGGCCGTGGTGATCGGCGACAGCCGCCGGTAGCGCTCGAAGTCGGTCTGCGGCAGCGCGTCCAGCACCGCGGGAAGGAAACTCAGCCCGACATCGCTGGTCCCGTACATGCTCCAGAAGTTCGTCACGGGATTCTCGATCACGGCGGCCTTGAACCGGTCGGTGTGACCGACGATCCAGCTGGACATGTAGCCGCCGTACGACAGCCCGGAGACCCCCAGCCGGTCCGGATCGGCCCAGCCCTCGTCCACCGCGAGGTCCACCGCGGCCATCAGGTCGTGGAAGTCCTTGTTGCCCCAGTCGCCGATGATGGCGTCGGCGAAGTCCGTGCCGTAGCCGCGCGAGCCGCGGGGGTTCACCATGAGCACCCCGAACCCCGCGCCGCACAGGACATGGGCGTCGGTGACATAGGCCTCGCCGTAGGCCGACCTGGGGCCGCCGTGGATGAGCAGGACGGTCGGCAGGGCTCCGACGGCGTGGGCGGGCCGCAGCAGTTTGGCCTGGACCGTCGCGCCGCTTCCGATGGGCACGCGGAAGGTGGTGACCGTGCACGGCACGATGCAGGACCTGTTGTGGCTGGCGGTGTCGGTGACGCGTACGTCGTCGCCCGTGTCCAGATCGCGGAGCCACAGGTCGGGCGGGCCGGTGAGAGTGCCGTGGCCGTACAGCAGGCGCTGCCCGGCGACCGCCAGCGGGTAGAAGCAGCCCGTGCCGGCCAGTACCGGATCGGCCTTCGGCTCGCCGTCCAGCGCGACACGGTGCACCTCCAGGCGGTCCTCGACCTGCACGCGCAGTACGGCGTCTCCGTCGTGCAGGAGCAGTCTCGTGTCGGGGTCCATGAACGGAACGGCTATGTCGCCCAGGACGTCGCCGTTGAGATCGAGGTCCAGACCCGCGGCGCGGTCGGTCGACTGCCAGGGCGCGGGGTCCGCGGCCTCACCGTCGACGGCTCGCAGGGTCCACAACTGCCCCACGGAGTGCGGTTTGGCGCCGGAGGACGTCACCGCGATCCGTCCGTCGGCCAATGCACCCACGGAGAAGATGTCGAGTGCGCGCAGGTGCTCGACGGGAGTCGCGTCGGTCCCGTCGGCGGCGACCGAGCGGACGGCGGCGACGCCCTGTTGCCACTGGTCGGGGCCGAGGCCCGCGCGGTAGGCGATCCGCCAGGACGACGGAGGAACAGCCTCGTCCTCACCGGTCCCCGAGGGCGGCAACCACGTGGGCTGGCTGTTGACCCACTCGTCGTCCGTGAGCCGCGTGTGCGTCCCCGTGTCGAGGTCGAGGACGAAGATGTCCGCGGTCGCGTCGTCGACGAGGCCGAGCCCGTCCGCCCAGCCGATCACGCGGGTGATCCGGTACGGCGCCCCGGGCACGCGCGTCCGCCGCGTCGCCGCGTAGGCGATACGGCGGCCGTCCGGACTCCACGCCGGCCGTCCGAAGACCGAGCGGTCCGGCGCCTTCGGGTCGACGAGCACCTCGAACACGAAGTCGGGCGCGTCGGCGGGGCGGACGAGGACGATGCGCGTGACCGGTCCGTCCTGCGAGAGGAACGCCAGACGGCTGCCGTCCGGCGAGAACAGGGGGGTGTGGTCGCTGTCACCGAACTCGACGGCGGTGGAGACCAGGGCGGCGGGGGGTGCGGGGACGGAGGCCGGGGCGGCGGAGGGCGCGGGGACGGAGGCCGCCGAGCCCTTCGCCACCTCACTCAGGCGCAGACCGCGCCGCTCGGTGTCCCTCTCGATACGGGACGAGGACCACGCGACGAGCGTGCCGTCCGGGCTGAGATCGGCACTGTGCACCAGCTCCATCGCCTCTACGGCCTGGGTGATCGTCCGGTCGGATCCGGTGTCGGTCGGGGACATGGCTACTCCTCGGATCGAAGTTCGTAAAAATATTACCAGTTACAAAAAATGTATGTACACTCCGAACATGGTCACTCTTCAGGCCTCAGGCAGTGAGCGGGGCGCGTTGCGCATCGGCTCCGGCGCCGGTTTCGCCGACGACCGCATCGAGCCCGCCGTACAACTCGTCGAATCCGGCGACATCCAGTACCTCGTCTTCGAATGCCTGGCCGAACGCTCGGTCGCCCTGGCGGAGTTGGAGCGGCGCCACGACCCCGCCCGCGGATACAACCCGTGGCTCCCCGACCGCATGGCGGCCGTCCTGCCGGAGTGCGCGCGCCGGGGGATTCGCGTCATCACCAATATGGGCGCGGCCAACCCGCAGGCGGCGGGCGCGCTCGTCGCCGGGCTCGCGCGGGCCACCGAACTGCATGGACTGTCGGTCGCCGTGGTGACGGGCGACGATGTACTCGATCGCATCCTTGAGCGACCCGATCTCCCGCTCCTGGAGCGTGAGGGAACCGTCGGCTCCCTCGGCGACCGCGTGGTGTCGGCCCACGCCTACCTGGGATGCGAAGGGATCACCCACGCTCTGAGCCAGGGCGCCGATGTAGTGATCACGGGCCGAGTTGCGGACCCTTCGCTATATATTGCACCCCTTGTCCATGAATTCGGCTGGGACACCAGCGACTGGAACCTGATCGCCAAGGGCGCCTGTGCGGGGCACTTGATGGAATGCGGGGCCCAGGTCATGGGCGGCTATTTCGCGGACCCTGGATACAAGGACGTTCCCGGCCTCGCCGATCTGGGCTTCCCCATCGCCGAGGTGCACGCCGACGGAACCTTCAGGATCAGCAAGGTGCCGGGGTCGGGCGGTCTGGTGACGCCCGCGACGTGCACGGAACAGCTGCTCTACGAAGTGCACGACCCGTCGGCATATCCGTCGGCCGATGTGGTGGCCGACTTCTCCGAGGTCCGCTTCGACGAGTCCGGCCACGACACCGTGCTGGTCCGAGGAGCGCGTGGGCGGCGGCGCCCGGACGACCTGAAGGTCTCCGTCGGCTACCGCGACGGCTTCACCGGCGAGGGCCAGATCTCGTACGCGGGCCCCAACGCACTGCCCCGGGCCAGGCTGGCGCTGGACGTCCTGCGCGCGCGGATCGAGAAGCAGGGCATCACCTCAGGGGAGGCGCGCTACGAACTCATCGGAGTCGACTCCGTCAGCCGCGGCCTCGGTCCCGGCGCCGATCCCAACCCCAACACCAATCCCGATGTCGGCCCCGGCCCCGGTCTCGGCGCGGGTGATCCGGACCGGCTGAACGAGGTCCGTGTCCGGGTCGCCGGCCGGACCGACTCCGAGGACGGGGCCCGCCGGATCGCGCACGAGGTGAGCGCGATGTGGCTCAACGGCCCCGCCGGCGGCGGTGGTGTGGTCACGTCCGTCACCGAGCGGATCGCCATCGCGTCGGTCTTCCTGCCCCGCTCCGACGTCACACCGTCGGTCACGTTCGCGGAGGTCTAGATGCTCCTGCACGCACTCGCCCACGCCCGGTCCGGTGACAAGGGAAACGTCTCGGACATCACCGTCATCGCCTACGAGGCACGGGACTTCCCCCTCCTGAGGGAGGTCGTGACCGCCGAGAGGATCCGGCGACATTTCTCCGCCTTGCTCGAACGCGGAGAACGCGGTGAAGGCGATGTCCGGCGTTACGAGCTGCCGCACCTGGGCGCGCTGAAATTCGTCCTCGAAGGCGCGCTGGACGGTGGGGTCACCCGCAGCCTCAACCTCGACACCCACGGCAAATGCCTGGGCTCCCTGCTCCTCGGCATGGACATCGGTGACGGCCATGGCCCAGAGCCGGAACTGGAGTTGGAGCCGGAGCCTAATCCGGAGTCACCGGAGCGGTCGGAGTGGTCGGGGATCAGAATTTCGCACGGCACACGGAGGTAAGCACGATGGGTTCGATCGAACGTCCGGCAAGCCCGCGGCGGATCCTGTTCCGGGGCGGCCTCGTCGCCGACGGCACGGGCGCGGAGCCGCGGCACGGCGACGTGGTCGTGGAGGGTGCCCGGATCATCGACGTCGGGACCGGTCTGGACGGCGATGTGGAGGTGGACCTGACGGGGAAGTCCCTTCTGCCGGGCCTCATCGACTGCCACGTCCACGTGATGATCGGCAGCATCGACACCGTGGACCGGCTGCAGACCCCGTTCTCCTATCCGTTCTTCCAGGCCGCCCGGCATCTACGGACCCTGCGCCGGATCGGGATCACGCACGCCAGGGACGCGGCGGGCGCCGACCTGGGCGTCAAGACCGCCCTGGAGGACGGTCTGATCGACGGGCCCCGGCTGCAGATCGCCATCTCGATGCTCAGCCAGACCGGCGGGCATTCGGACGGCTGGCTGGCCTCGGGCAACTGCGTCGAGAACAGGATCGCCCATCCCGGGCGGCCCCGTGGGGTCGTCGACGGCGTCGACGAGATGCGCAAGGCGGTCCGCGAGGTCATCCGGGCCGGCGCCGACGTCATCAAGGTCGCCGCCTCCGGCGGAGTCATGTCGCCGCGCGACAACCCGCACCACGCGCACTTCGGTCTCGACGAACTGACCGTCGCCGTCGTCGAGGCACGCGCGGCGGGCCTGCCGGTGATGGCCCACGCCCAGGGCTCCGTCGGCATCAAGAACGCGCTGCGGGCGGGGGTGCGGTCCATCGAGCACGGCATCTTCCTCGACGACGAGGCCATCGAGCTGATGCTCGAACACGAGGCGTTCCTCGTGCCCACCCTGCTGGCCCCGAGGAGTGTGCTGAAGGCGGCTGCCAACGGCGCCCGGCTGACCGACGCCACGCTCGCGAAGGCCCACGAGGTCGCCGACACCCACCTCGCCTCGTTCAAGAAGGCGTGCGAGGCGGGCGTCACCATCGCCATGGGCACCGACGCGGTCGGGCTCGCTCCGGGCCGCAACCTGGAAGAACTGGAGCTGATGGCCGCCAACGGCCTGAGCCCCGCGAAGGTGCTGCGCGCCAGCACCCTGGACGCCGCTCGGCTGCTGAGTGTCTCGGACAGGTACGGCAGCATCGAGCCCGGCAAGCGCGCGGACCTGGTCGTCGTGTCCGGCGACGCCTCCGACTTCAGCTGCCTGGCCCACCGGATCGACGCCGTCTACATGGACGGCGCGCTGGTGGAGTCGCGGTCCGGGTGACCGGCCGCCACCTCCTCGCACCACAGGACCGACCGGTGTGCACGGCGGTACCGACCAGTGTTCGAAGTACGAGCAGCACGACAGGAGTCCCCGTATGACCGACCAAGCAGACCACGCCGAACGTGCCGACCAAGCCGAACGTGTCGACCACGCCCATCACGTCGTCAACTTCATCGACGGCGCCCGCAGAGACGCCGCCGGGCGGTCGACCCTGACCGATCCGCGTACAGGACAGGTCCGCGGGACCGCCGTGGTCTCCCGGGCCGACGAGGTGAACGCCGCCTTCGACGCGGCGGCCGTGGCCTTCGCGTCCTGGAGACACAGCACCCCCGGGGAACGGCAGACGGCGCTGCTCGCCATAGCGGCCGAGATGGAGGCGCGGGCGGACGAATTCGTCGCCGCCGAGTGCGGGGAGACCGGCAAGCCGACCGATCTCTTCCGGTCCGAGGAACTGCTGCCCATCATCGACCAGTTCCGGTTCTTCGCCGGTGCCGCCCGTCTGCTGGAGGGGCGCGCCGCGGCGGAGTACGTGGCGGGCCACACCTCCATGGTCCGCCGTGAACCGGTCGGTGTGATCGCCTCGATCGCCCCCTGGAACTACCCGCTGATGACGGCGGTCTGGAAGCTGGCTCCGGCCGTCGCGGCGGGCAACACGGTGGTCTTCAAGCCCGACGCGGCCACCCCGTCCAGTGCGCTGCTGCTCGCCGAGATCTGCGGACGCCACCTCCCACCGGGCTGCGTGAACCTCGTCTGCGGGGACCGGGAGACGGGCAAGCTGGTGGCGGGGCATCCGCGCGCGGACATGGTCGCCCTCACCGGCTCGACCCGTGCCGGCAGCGAGGTGGCGCGCACCGCCGCCCGCGACCTGCGCCGCACGCATCTCGAACTGGGCGGCAACGGTCCCGTCCTGGTCTTCGAGGACGCCGACGTGACCCACTGCGCGCAGCTGATCGCCGAGGCCGCCTTCTACAACGCGGGCCAGGACTGCACCGCGCCGTCGCGTGTACTGGCGCACGCCGACGTCCATGACGAACTCGTACGGGCCCTGGCCGACCACGCCCGGTCGTTCGCGCTCGTGGAGCAGGGGAACGCCCGGGACGGCAGGAGCCCGCTGATCAGCCGGGCGCAACTGGAACGGGTGTCGGGGCTCGTCGAACGCCGACGCGGCACCGCCCTGACAGCCGCCGGCGGGAAGGTGGAGGCCGGTCCCGGCTTCTTCTTCGAACCGACCGTCATCACCGGGGTCGAGCAGGCCGACGAGATCGTCCAGGAGGAGATCTTCGGGCCCGTGCTGACCGTGCAGACCTTCACCGACGAGGAGACGGCGATCACCCTGGCCAACGGCGTACGCCAGGGCCTCGCGTCCAGTGTGTGGACGCGAGATGTGGGCCGCGCCCTCCGTGTCACCGGCGCGCTCGACTTCGGCGTCGCGTGGGTGAACACCCACATCACGACGGCCGCCGAGATGCCGCACGGCGGCTTCAAGGAGACCGGCGACGGCAAGGACCTGTCGCTGTACGGCCTGGAGGCCTACACCCGGATCAAGCATGTGATGCTCGCATGGGCGTGAACCCCGGCATCCTGGAGCTGTTCCCCGAGGGGACGACCGTCGAGGCGGACCGCGGCCTGACCGTCGGCGGCGTCGCCCTGTCCGAGGTCGCCGACCGGTTCTCGACCCCCGCGTACGTCGTCGACGAGGCGGGTCTGCGCGCACGGATCCGGCGGTACCAGCAGGCGTTGAGCGCCGGTTGGCCCGACTCGCGGCTCGTGTTCGCCTCCAAGTCCTTTCCGTGCGTGGCCGCGTACCGGCTGATGGCGCAGGCGGGGATCGGCGTGGACGTGGCCGGGCTCGGTGAGCTGGCCGCCGCTCTCCGCGGGGGTGTCGAGGGCCGCGACCTGGTCCTGCACGGCAATGCGAAGACCAGTGCCGAGATCGAGATGGCGGTGGCCGCCGGCGTCGGCCTGGTCGTGGTGGACAACTTCGACGACATCGACCGTCTGGAACGCGCGCTGGACCACACGGTGACCGGCCGTCAGGACGTCCTCGTGCGGGTGCTGCCCGAGGTCCGCGCGGACACCTACGAGGCGGTGGCCACCGGGCAGAAGGGGTCCAAGTTCGGACTCCCCCTGGACCAGGTGCCGCGAGCGATCGAGCGCATACGTGCCAGTGCGAAGCTGCGCATGGCCGGAGTGCACACGCATGTCGGCAGCCAGATCCTCGACGTGGAGCCGTTCGCCGCCGCCGTCCGGGCCCTCGCCGGCCTCGGGGAGTTCGAGACCTACAACCTCGGTGGCGGCCTGGGCGCGCGCTACACCTACACCGACCACCCGCCCGAGCCGGAGGAGTGGATCGGCGCGGTCGTCGACACCGCCCGGCGTCATCTGCCCGGTTCCGCGCGGCTGATGATCGAACCGGGCCGCAGTCTGGTGGCCCGCTCCGGGGTGACCCTGTACCGCGTGGTCAACGTCAAACGAGGTGACCGGGTGACCGTCGCCGTGGACGGTGGCATGGCGGACAACATGGAAGTCGCGCTCTACGGGCAGCGGTTCGAGGCCACTCTGGTCGACCGGGTCGGCGGCGGTGAGCCCGTCGACATCGTGGGGCGGCACTGCGAGTCGGGCGACCGGATCAGTTCCGGCGTCACCCTGCGGGCACCGCGGGTCGGCGATGTCATCGCGATACCCGTGACCGGGGCGTACTGCCACACCATGGCGAACAACTACAACGGGGCCCTCAAGGCACCGGTCGTCTTCTGTGCCGAGGGCGAGGCACGCGAGGTGGTCCGCCGCGAGACCCTCACCGACTTCTTCGCGCGCGACACATCGGAGTGGATCGACGCGTCATGACGCTGACGCGCAGGTCCGGGTCGGTCCTGACAGCCCCGGCCGAACGACGACCCCTGATGGTAAAATTCTTACGATCTCGCGATACGGAGTACGCTGGCCGCATGGTGGATACCCCGAAAGATGGCGCGACGAAGTCGACCGGCCCCAAGCGTCCTCAACGCCGGCACCGCCCCCGCGAGGAGACCCGAGCCATGCTGCTCGACGCGGCGACGAACCTCGCCATCGAGCGAACGCGCCCCGAGTCGGCGAAGCTGCACAATCCCCTGGCGGACATCCGTATCTCCGACGTTCTCGTCGAGGTGAACCGGCGCAATCCCGACGACAAGAAGCTGACGACGGGAGCCTTCTACCAGATCTGGCAGGATCAGGCCGCTTTCCAGCGGGAACTGATGAGCCATGTGATGGACGAGATCGCCACGCCCGGGGCGGGGCAGATCCAGGCGCTCGCATTCGAGCTGGTCGCCGACGGAGAAGCACCCGAGGAAATCTTCCGTCAGATCAGCGAGGCCGATTTCCGGTGGACGAGCGCGTCTCCTGAACTGTTCCTGGCCCTCGGGCTGGGGGCACTGGCCCCGGTCGACATGGTGCGGGACGCCCAGGCCGGCGCGAACGAACGCTATGTCAACGCGACGGATCACCTGCTGGGCATTCTGCTGCGGTACGCGCGCCGCCGCCTGAGGGCCGACCGCACCATGGAGGACCTGATCTGGGCCATCGAGGCCTTGTCCGTGGGGTATCTGCTGCGTTCGCGCACGCATCCCGACATTCCCAAGCGGACGGACCGTGACGGGTGGACCGTCCAGGCGAGCGCCTATCTCGGAGTGGTCCACGCGTTCAGCGAACCGATTCCCGACACCAGTTCCGAAACCATTTCCGACGGTATTCCTGACGGAAAGTCCGACGGCGATTCCGACGGAACGAAAGAACCCGAGAGGCCTCGATGAATTCGGTCAGACCGCTGCCGGAGCGGACGGACACCATCGTGATCGGTGGTGGCACGGCCGGCTGCGTCATCGCGGCGCGGCTCGCCGCGGCCGGGCGGACGGTGCTCGTCCTGGAAGCCGGACCCGACTACGGCCCGCTCGCGGACGGCGCCTGGCCCGCGGAGCTGCTCGACGCGGCCGAACTGCCCACGACCCACGACTGGGGATACCAGGGCACGGGGGCGGCCGGGCAGCCGTTGACGTACGACCGCGCACGGGTCATCGGCGGGTGTTCCGCACACAACGGCTGCAGCCAGAGCGTCGGTTGGGCCGGTGACTACGACGCCTGGGCCGCCGCGGGCTGTCCGGGCTGGGGCGCCGCCGACCTCGCTCCCCTGTTCACGGCCGCAGCCGAGCTGCTGCGGTTCCGCCGCTACAGCGAGGAGGAGATCCAGCCGTTCCAGCGCGAGTTCATCCGCGCCTGCCGGCGGTCGGGCATACCGGCCCTGGACGACCTCGACGATCTCGGAGCCTCGCAGAGCGTGGGCTGCGCGCCCGTGAACGTCCGCGACCTGACCAGGATCAACACCGCGTTCGGCTACCTGGACGCGCAGCGCGCCCGGCCCGGCCTCACCGTCGCGGCCGACGCGCTGGTCGACCGGATCCAGTTCCTCGACGGCGCCGTCGAGGCCGTCACGGTCACCCGGCACGGCCGGACCTCCAGGATCGGCGCCCGGGAGGTGGTCCTGGCCGCGGGCGCGTACGGAAGTCCTGAGGTCCTGCTGCGCTCGGGCATCGGACCCGCGGCCCATCTGGCGGACCTGGGCATCGACCTGGTCAGCGACCGCCCGGGAGTCGGCGCCAATCTGCACGACCATCCGGCGGCCCTGCTGGAGTTCGCCGGCACCGCCGAACTGCAACGGGATCTGGCCGAGTTCTCCGGGGGCGGCTGGCTGCCGCAGGAGCAGAGCGTCGTCAAACTCCGCTCCCCGGTCTCCGACGGACCGTACGACCTCCATGTCTATCCGTGGGTGGAGCCCGATCCGACGCAGGAGTACGGCTGGCGGTGCGTCCTGCCCATCAGCCAGCTCCGTCCGCGCTCGCGCGGCACCGTACGGCTCGCGTCCCGGGCACCCGGCGTACGGGCGATCGTCGACCCCCGCTTCTTCAGCGACGCGGCAGGCGCCGACCTCGAAAGCGTCCGCCACGGTCTGCGCTGGACGGCCGAGAACGTACTGCCCCGCATGGACCGCCACCTCGGCACTCCCCTGCACAAGCCGGTCCCGCCGGACGACGAGGGCATGGACGACTGGATCAGGCGTCACCACTCGCACTACTGGCATCCCGCCGGTACGTGCGCCATGGGCGTCCCCGACGATCCGATGACGGTCGTCGACCATCAGGGACGGGTCGTCGGCGTCAGCGGGCTGCGGATCGCCGACGCGTCGGTGTTCCCCGACATCCCGCGGGCCACCCCGGCGCTCCCGACCGTCGTGGTCGCGGAGAGGATCGCCGCCTTCATGACCGGACCGACGACCTTCGGGACCGGCCCGACAGCCCTCATGACCGGCCCGACGGCCTTCGCGAGCGGACCGGCGGCGTGAACGACCCACGGACTAGACGACCGGTCTAATCATGCGCTACGGTTACCGACATGCCAGCCACCGCACGCACCACCGACACCCGTCGGAACATCCTCGACGCCGCCCAGCGGATCATGGCCCACAAGGGCTACTCCGCGGTCGGCATCAACGAGGTGCTCGCGGAGGCAGGCGTACCGAAGGGGTCCTTTTACCACTACTTCGCCTCGAAGGACGCTTTCGGAGAGTCGCTGCTACGGCGTTACTTCGACGAGTACGTCGCCGACATGGACCGCGTCTTCGCGCGGCCCGGCCAGTCGGCGGCCGAGCGGCTCACGGCCTACTGGCAGCAGTGGCGGGAGACGCAGAGCCTGGACGACTGCCAGGGCAAGTGCCTCGCGGTCAAGCTCGGCGCCGAGGTGTCCGACCTGTCGGAGCCGATGCGTCTGGTCCTGAAGGAAGGCACGGACGCGATCGTCGACCGCCTTGAGCGGACGATCACCGACGGCCTGACGGACGGGTCGGTCACCATCGAAGGCGATGCCCGCAGCACGGCACAGGTCCTCTACGACATGTGGCTCGGCGCCAGCGTCATGGCGAAGATCCACCGCAGCCCCGCGCCGCTGGACACCACGACGGCGATGACTCGCCGGCTGCTGCACCTGTAGGCCCGACCACCCCGACTTCCCTCCCCTTTTTTGAACATTTCTAGACGACCGGTCTAATCAGACCCGGTCCCCCAGGCACCCGACCAAGGAGCAGGCAGACATGAAGGTTCTCCTCGTACTCACCTCGCACGACGAGCTGGGTGACACCGGCCGCAAGACCGGATTCTGGCTGGAGGAGCTGGCCGCGCCCTACTACCGCTTCCAGGAGGCCGGCTGGGAGATCACGCTCGCCTCGCCCAAGGGCGGCCGTCCGCCGCTGGACCCGAAGAGCAACGAGCCCGACTTCCAGACCGACCTGACACGCCGGTTCGAGTCCGACGCGGAGGCGACCGCGGCACTGGCCGACACCGTGCGCCTGGACTCGGTCTCGGCCGACGACTTCGACACGGTCTTCTACCCCGGCGGCCACGGCCCGCTCTGGGACCTGGCCGAGGACACGGACTCCGCGCGGCTGATCGAGACGACCCTGCGCTCGGGCAAGCCCCTCGCGGTGGTCTGCCACGCCCCGGGCGTCCTGCGCCACACGGTCGACGAGGACGGTACGCCGCTGGTGCGGGGCAAGAAGGTCACCGGGTTCGCCAACTCCGAGGAGGAGGCGGTCGGCCTCACCGAGATCGTCCCATTCCTCGTCGAGGACGAGCTGAAGCGCCTGGGCGGGATCTACTCCAAGGGCGACGACTGGGCCCCGTACGTCCTGCGGGACGGTCTGCTGATCACCGGACAGAACCCGGCCTCCTCCGGCCCGGCCGCCGACGCGCTCGTCGAGCTGGTGACCAAGGCCGGCGCGTAGGCACCTGTCTGAGATCCGGCCCGGCCGGACCCACCCCGTCCTCCAACACCCCCGTACCGAAGGGGTGTTGGAGGACGTTGTCATTCCTCGCCCGTGTCGCGTGCAGGCACCGCGCCAGGAAGCGAATTGACTGCCGGCGGCGAAAAACGCGGCACGAAGGGTGTTGACGGCGTTGTTCGCACGCCTATCATCCGTGCTTGTCGAAGAGTCGACCATTGTTCGATATGACGAACAGCAGCGCACAGTGTGCGCGGGTGAGCCGCCCGCGAGAAACCGGAATCCGCTTCAGCGCCGAGGGCCGCATGCGCGCACCCATGTCCCGCAGTGAGCACCGATCCGGCATGTCCGCCGTGATCACGACCCCGGCAGGGGAACGTCCCGGCCGCCCCCTGCCCACCGATCGCCCGTCAGTCCACCCGCCCGCCGACCCATCGGAAAAAGGTGCACGATGTCCTCTTCGCTCAGCAGACGACGCCTCCTGCAGGTGGCCGGAGCCACGGTCGCCGCCTCCGCGGCCGGCCCTGCCCTCGGTGCTTCCCCGGCTCAGGCTGCCGTCCCGCCCGCCCGTGCCGACGTCGGGGTCTCCGCGTACTCCTTCGGTTTCGGTCAGGTGCGGCTGACCGCGAGCCGGTGGCTGGACAACCAGAACCGCACGGCCGCGTATCTGCGGTTCGTGGACGTGGACCGGCTGCTGTACGTCTTCCGCGCCAACCACAGGCTCTCCACGGCCGGCGCCGCCGCGAACGGCGGCTGGGACGCGCCCGACTTCCCCTTCCGCAGTCATGTCCAGGGGCATTTCCTCACCGCCTGGGCGCAGTTGTACGCCGTCACCGGGGACACGACCGCCCGGGACAAGGCGGTCCGTACGGTGGCGGAGCTGGCCAAGTGCCAGGCCAACAACAGCGCCGCCGGATTCAGTACCGGATACCTCTGCGGCTATCCCGAGTCGGACTTCGCCGCCCTCGAACAGGGCACCCTGAGCAACGGCAACGTGCCGTACTACACGGTCCACAAGACGCTCGCCGGACTGCTGGACGTGTGGCGTCTGATCGGCAGCACCCAGGCCCGGGACGTCCTGCTCGCCCTGGCGGGCTGGGTCGACACCCGTACCGGCCGGCTCACCGGTCAGCAGATGCAGACCATGCTGGGTGTGGAGTTCGGCGGCATGAACGACGTGCTGTGCGACCTCTACCAGCAGACGGGCGACGCGCGCTGGCTGACCGTCGCCCAACGCTTCGACCACGCCGCGGTGTTCACCCCGCTGGCCGCGAACTCGGACCAGCTCAACGGCCTGCACGCCAACACCCAGGTCCCCAAGTGGATCGGCGCCCTGCGCGAGTACAAGGCCACCGGCACCACCCGCTACCGGGACATCGCCACCAACGCGTGGAACATGACCGTCGGTTCGCACACCTACGCCATCGGCGGCAACAGCCAGGCGGAGCACTTCCGCGCGCCGAACGCGATCGCCTCGTACCTGCGGCAGGACACCTGCGAGAGCTGCAACACGTACAACATGCTCAAGCTCACCCGGGACCTGTTCGCCGTGACCCCGGACCGGGCCGAACTGTTCGACTTCTACGAGCAGGCCTGGCTCAACCACATGATCGGCCAGCAGAACCCGGCGGACGCCCACGGCCATGTCACCTACTTCACCCCGCTCCATCCGGGCGGCCGTCGCGGGGTGGGTCCGGCCTGGGGCGGCGGCACGTGGAGCACCGACTACAACAGTTTCTGGTGCTGCCAGGGCACCGGCGTGGAGACGCACACCCGGCTGATGGACTCCGTCTATTTCCACGACGGCGGCTCGACGCTCACCGTGAACCTGTTCGTGCCGTCGGTGCTCACCTGGTCCCAGCGCGGGATCACCGTCACCCAGACCACCACGTTCCCCACCGGCGACACGACCACGCTCAAGGTCACCGGCAGCGCCGCCGGAACGTGGGCGATGCGCATCCGCATTCCCGGCTGGACCACCGCGGCCACGGTCAGTGTCAACGGAGTGGCGCAGAACATCACCGCAACCCCCGGCACCTACGCCACCCTGACCAGGGCCTGGGCCTCCGGCGACACCGTCACCGTACGGCTGCCGATGCGGGTCGTCGTGCGGCCCGCCCCCGACAGCGCGGGCACCGCCGCGGTCACCTACGGACCGGTCGTGCTGGCGGGCGACTACGGCGACAGCACACCGAGCGGGCTGCCGCTGCTGGACACCGGCACCATCACGCGCAGCAGCGGCAGTTCACTCGCCTTCACCGCGACCGCGAACGGCTCCACCGTGGACCTGGGCCCCTTCCACGACGCACACGGCTTCAACTACACCGTCTACTGGAACACCAGCGGCGTCGCCCCCGCGTACGTACGTCTCGCCAATGTCGCCAGCGGTCTGGTCCTGGGCATCCAGGACATGTCCACCGCCGACGGAGGTCTCGCCCTCCAGTGGACCGACAGCGGCACCGCCGACCACGACTGGGAGCTGATCGAGGACGGGTCCGCGGTCCGTATCCGGAACGTCAACAGCGGCAAGGTCCTCGGGGTGCGGGACATGTCCACCGCGGACAACGCGAGCGTCCTCCAGTGGGCGGACAACGGCACCGCGGACCACCTGTGGACGCTGCTCGACCAGGGCGACGGCACCCACAAGATCCGTAACGGCAACAGCGGCAGACTGCTCGGCATCGCGGGCAACTCCACCGCAGTCGGGGCCTTCGCCGTGCAGTCGCCCGACGACGGGTCCGCCGACAACCGGTGGCGCATCGTGCGGATCTGACGCGGGCTCGGGCAAGCCGGAGCCGGTGCGGGCCCGTCAGGTGGCCCGC